>NZ_JBFUIC010000002.1:0-157941 GCF_056402075.1 Pseudomonas sp. P4_C3 | reverse complement strand
CCCACAGGGTTGGATGTGCGAACACTATCCAGTGTGGGAGCGAGCCGGCTCCGGGCGGCGTTCCGACGATGACTGACCTCAAAACCCCGCAGAACTACTTCTTGGCAGCAATCATCGCCATGAACGCCGGCATCGCCGCTTCCCTGTCCGCCGCCACTCGCTGAACGTTCGGGTTTTCCCCCAACCGCTGCAACAGCGCCTTGGCCGCCGGCAGCTCGGCCAACAGATCGATGTCAAACAACTTCTTGGCGACCCCACACGCCAGCGGCACGCTGAACAGGAAATACAGATCCGCCACGCTCAAGCTGTCGCCAGCCACGTAAGGGCTGAATTTGCCGTGCCGGCCCAGGGCTGCCATCCCCAACAACAGTTCGGCCTTGGTTTTTTCCTTGATCGCTTCCGGTACGGTCATGCCGAAGAATGCTTCGCCGTAACAGGCCCGCCCCGGCAATTCGATATACAGCTCGATCTCTTTGGCCAGTGCCAGCACCTGCGCGCGTTCGAACGGATCGCTCGGTAGCAGCGGCGTGCCGTTCTGACTTTGCTCGATGTATTCGAGGATCACGCTGGTTTCATTGATGAAGCCCTGTTCTACGTGCAACACCGGGACCTTTCCGCGGGGGCTGATGGCCAGTGCCTCGGGGCTGGTGCCGGCGTAAAACGGTACTTCTTCGAAAGGCAGACCTTTTTCCAGCAGCGCCAGCTTGACCATGTTGTAGTAGTTACTGACGGAGAATCCATAAAGCTTGATCATCACAAAGCCTCCAGACCATGCGGGGTGGGCAGTGCCTGTTTATAGAACGCTGCCGGGATTCTTGCCAGCAGCATCACGCGGTTGAATGCGGGTAAACTGACCACCTTTCCCTGAGGAGCCTGCCATGAGCGAGCTGAACGATATCGACAACGACGAAGAAGAGTTCGCCGAAAGTACCCTGATCCAGGCCATCGAAAACCAGATCGAAAGCGACAACCCGCCAGCGGCCAAGGCGACGTTCAACAAGCTGACGCTGGTGGGTTACGAGCGGGAAGAAATCCTCAACTTGATGGCTCACGTTTTGGCGGTAGAAATCGACGCGATCCTCGAAGAAGACCGCGCGTTCAACACCGAATGGTACGAAGCTGCACTGCGTGCATTGCCCGAGCTGCCGCCGGAAAAGCAGTAAGCCCTACCCGCTCCCTGTAGGAGCGAGCTCGCTCGCGAAAAACCCGAGAGCGCCGCGGGGCGTCAGGTTTCCAGCGTCATCGTTGATGACCTTCGCGAGCAAGCTCGCTCCTACAGAGAAAAAAACCCTGTCGCGGGCACTGGACATGCCGGACAAGCGGGTTCACCTTAGGGGCGCTGTCGTCCAATTCCTAGAAAGTCTGGAGTCCTTATGTCGCTTACCCCTGAGTTGGTTGCCGAACTGGAAGTCCTCGCACTCTTCAACCTGGACAGTTCCCAGGAAGGTCTGAAAATTCATCAGACCGCTGCCCCGAAACACATTGCCGCCGCCAAACGCCTCTTTGAAAAAGAACTGACCGACCAGCCTGATGGCGGTTACCTGACCAGCCTGGGTCGTGACGCCGCGCAAAATGTGCAATCCGTGCTGACCATTCTTAACGCCGAAGTAACAGCCTGAATTCTGCCGCATCGCCCACGGAGACCCCGAGCCAGGGATTTCCGCGGGCACATTCCCCTGATTTCCGTCTCCAGCCGATAGAATTCTGACGCCAGAAAAAATCAGCTTAAAGGTCCTCGCCTCAAGACGCTAAACTGCCCCTCATCCGAAGAGCCCCACGTCCGAGCCCTGCGAGCCGGTTTGAGCTGACATGACCCGCAACCATGAAATCCGCCCCGATCTGGACGAGGGAATCGACCGCAAGGTTCTCAGCCAGTTGCGCGCACGCTTTCTGAAACTCAACGAAGGACGCATGGCTCGCGCCATGGAAGGGTTGTCGACCCGCCAGCAAGAGGTCCTGACCTTGCTGCCGCTGTTTTTCCACGTGAACCATCCGCTGTTGCCCGGCTACGTTTGCGGCAGTACGCCGGCCGGGCTGTCGAATTTCGAACCGGATGCCAATGTCCTCGCTGAAGCCCAGCGCCTGACCCGATCGTTTTCCTACAAACCGCGCCACGGCAGCAACCCGCCCCGGCCGATTCACGGACTGTTCCTGATGGGCAGCCTCGGCACCCTGGCTCAGGCCGACCAGAGCGACATGGATGTGTGGGTCTGCCATGGGCCGGACCTGACCGAGAACGAACTCGCCGAACTGCACAAAAAATGCCAGTTGCTGGAAGTCTGGGCCGCCAGCCAGGGTGCCGAGGCGCACTTCTTTCTGATCGACCCGACCCGTTTCGTCCGGGGCGAGCGCGATACCCAGCTGAGTTCGGAAGATTGCGGCACCACCCAGCACTACCTGTTGCTGGACGAGTTTTACCGCACCGCGATCTGGCTGGCCGGACGTACACCGATCTGGTGGCTGGTGCCGGTCTACGAAGAGTCGAGCTACGACCGATACACCCATACCTTGATCTCCAAACGCTTCATCCGCGCAGATGAAACCCTCGACCTCGGCAACCTGGCCTTCATCCCGCCCGGTGAATTTATCGGCGCCGGGCTCTGGCAGTTGTTCAAGGGCATCGAGTCACCCTACAAATCGGTACTCAAGCTGTTGCTGACCGAGGTTTACGCCAGTGAACACCCAAGGGTCCATTGCCTGAGCCTGCGCTTCAAACAAGCGGTATTCGCCAACCGGCTCGACCTCGACGAGCTGGACCCGTATGTCGTGGTGTACCGGCGCATCGAGGAATACCTGGTCGCCCGCAACGAACCGGAAAGGCTGGAGCTGGTGCGTCGCGCGCTGTACCTGAAGGTCAATCGCAAACTGACCGGCAGCAGCCGCACCCAGAGCTGGCAACGCTCTTTGCTCGAGCGCCTGGCCCGCGAATGGCACTGGGACCAGCGCCAACTGGCCCTGCTCGATAGCCGCAGTCAGTGGAAAATCCGCCAGGTCAGCTCCGAGCGGCGGGCGCTGGTCAATGAACTGAACTACAGCTACCGCTTTCTCACACAGTTTGCCCGTCACGAACAAACGGTCAGCCGCATCAACAAGCGCGACCTGAGTGTCCTCGGCCGTCGCCTGTACGCCGCGTTCGAGCGCAAGGCCGGCAAAGTCGAGTTCATCAACCCCGGTATCGCCCCGGACCTGGCTGAAGACACCCTGACGCTGGTGCAGGCACCGAACAGGAAAGAACCGGGGCAAAGCCAGTGGGGCTTGTACAACGGCAACCTGACGGCGCTGGAGTGGGAACATTTCGCGCCGATCAAACGCAGCCGCCACTTGCTGGAACTGTTGACCTGGTGCCACCGCAATGGCGTGATCGACAGCAGTACCCGCCTGGCCTTACACCCCGGCACCAGCGACTTGAGCGAATTCGAACTGTTCAACTTGCTCCGCAGCCTGCAACAGACCATCGCCCTGCCCTTGCCCACCGTCGCCGAAGAACCGCTGCTGCGCGCCAGCGTGCCGAGTGAAGTGCTGATTCTGGTGAATGTCGGCATCGATCCGCTCAAGCACCATCGCGACCTGAACATCCTGATGACCACCGAGCGCACCGATTCCCTGAGCTACGCCGGTGTCCGGGAAAACCTGGTGCTGACCCTGGACCAGGTCACACTCAACAGCTGGAATGAAGTGCTGGTCGGTCGCTACGACGGCCCCCACGCCCTGCTCGACTGCATCCGCGATTACCTCAACAACCTGCCGGCCGGGCCACATCAGCCGAAGCTGCGGGTACGTTGCTTCTGCCATAACCGCGCGCAGTTCATTGCCCAACGGGTGGAGGAAATCCTCGATACTGCGCAGAACCTGCTGTTGAGCCGGCTCAATCATCGCTACCTGATCCAGGTCCAGCAGCACTACCACGTGTTGGAGTTGGTGCCCGGCCAGGTCCAGCACATCGCGCTGGCCACTCTACCGGCGCTGATCGATTACCTGGGCGAGGAAATGGCCAGCTACAGCCCGTTGCACCTGGATCCGAAGGCACTGGAAGACCACGACCTCGCGCTGCTCCTGCCGACGGGCCAGCCGGACTGCATACAAGTGTTCTATCGGGTCAACGAAAATCAGGCCGATCTGTACGTGCTCGATGAGTTCAATGCCCTGTGGCAGCAACGCCTGCCCTGGCACGACGAGCAAAGCCTGCTGGTGCCGCTGCAACGTTTCCTGCAATCGATCCAGCACCGTCGCGATACCCTGTTGCCAATGGATGCTGCCCACCCCTTGAACCTCGACACCCTGTATTGCCAGTTGCTGCCGTCAGGCCCTGGCCGGGCGCGCCGCATCGAAGCCCGACCGGTACCGCAGACACCGGTGAACAAGCCGCTCTACGACGTGCAGGCGATCGTCGGCAAAGCCGCACCGGGTCAGGTGCAGGTCACGCTGTATTGCAATCAACGGGAGTTTTCCGAGTTGGAGCATGGCGACCAGCTGTTCAGCGTGGTCGCCCGGGAAATCGTCGGGCAGCGCCGGGAAACCGAACGCTACCGCTGCTACATCACCGACCTCGACCTGTCAGGCCTGGTCGGCGAAGGTCAGAGTTCCACCCATCTGTACCTGCGCTACAAAGCCGACCTGGAGCACGCGTTGAACGAGGCGCTCGATCAGGTCTGAGGGGGTGTCACTCGGGGAACGCGCCGCCATTGGCCGGCTGCGATTCGACTTCCAGCAGCGTCAGCTTCAGGGTCTTGCCGCCCGGAGCCGGCCAATCGATATGCTGACCAACCTTCAGGCCAAGCAGCGCGCTGCCCACCGGCGCCAGGATCGAGACCTTGCCTTCGTCGGCATTCGCATCCTTGGGGTACACCAGGGTCAGGTGGTAGTCCTTGCCACTGCCTTCTTCTCGACAATGCACACGGGAATTCATGGTCACGACATCCGCCGGCACTTCATCGTGGCCGACCACGGTATCAGCGCGATCCAGTTCGGTTTGCAGCGCAATAACGCCCGGCAGCGTCTCGTCCAGGCTGTCGATCAGACGCTCCAGACGCTGGACGTCCAGACGGGTAAGGGTGATGGAAGGTGCGGTCATGATCTGGGCAGACTCCTTTCTTCTGCACGAAAAAAGCAAAACCCCGCCAGAAAAAGGCGGGGTTTTCATAAGCCTCGGTGGGTTGAGGCGTTTCCGGACACTATCACAGCTCAAAAAATATACAAGCCGCCACGCGGCGGCGTAGGAGCTGCCGCAGGCTGCGATCTTTTGATCTTGTTCTTCGGCAATCTTCAGAGCTGCCAAAAGATCGCAGCCTTCGGCAGCTCCTACAGAGCGCCAGCCTTGCGATTCGAAGCCTGCGCGCAAATCACCCGCCGACGTTCGTCATCGGCCGAACGCCACTCACGAATATCTTCGACATGACGAAAGCACCCCAGGCAGACTTTCTGTTCGTCCAGCCGACAGACACCGCTGCAGGGCGACGGCACCGCCAGGCTGACATTGCTGTAGAGCGGCTTGGGCGCACGGACAGGCGCAGGCTGAGTCACGATCTCACAGGCCTTCGAAATCGAGCTCGACGCCAGCCTGTTGCTGGACGATACGCTCGAGCATTTCACCCAACTGCTCTTCGCTCTTGTCGCACATCCAGCGCTCGCTTTCTTCGTCGTAGTCGAAGTGGAAACCGCCGGAAACCGCTGCCAGCCACAGCTGACGCAGCGGCTCCTGGCGACTGAAGATCAACTGGCTGCCGTTCTCGAACTTGACGGTCAGCACACCGGCCGAGCTCTCCAGATCGATATCCAGATCGCTGTCGTCAAAGATGTCCTCCAGGGTTTGCTGGGTGGCATCGACCAGGTCATGGAAACGCGCTTCGGACAAACTCATTACGGCAACCTCAAAAAGTGTCTGATCAGGCTCAAGCGCCGCAAGATACGACCGAGCCCCGTCGATTGCAAAGGATAACGCCCAGTTGCCTAACTGTGGGAGCGAGCTTGCTCGCGATGGCGGCCTCACATTCAACATCAATGCGCCTGTTATGGCCTCATCGCGGGCAAGCCCGCTCCCACAGGGTTCGATGTGCTTGCGGCCAAGCCCCGCCAGACGGGCGGTCCGCTGCATAGGCAAGCTGCCGGGTGGCCGGTATACTCCGGCGCAATTAATGCATTTTCAAGGATTTCGCCATGAAGCGCCTGATCTCCTCCCTTGCTGCGCTCCTCGCGGTTGCCTGCCTGCTGTCTGCCTGCGGTCAAAAAGGCCCGCTGTACCTGCCTGACGAAAATCAGGACCCTGCCGAGCAGGCCAAATCGTCACAGCAGCAGCCTGCCTCCAAAGCACACAAGCACGACGTCTACCAATAAGGGAACCTCATGGACGCTTTTAACTACCGTGACGGTGAACTGTTCGCGGAAGGTGTTGCCCTCTCTGCAATCGCCGAGCGCTTTGGCACACCGACTTACGTTTACTCCCGTGCACACATCGAAGCCCAATACCTGGCTTACGCCGATGCACTGGCCGGCACGCCGCACCTGGTGTGCTTCGCGGTCAAGGCCAACTCCAACCTGGGTGTCCTGAATGTCCTGGCGCGTTTGGGCGCCGGTTTCGACATCGTCTCCCGTGGCGAACTGGAACGCGTACTGGCCGCTGGCGGCAGCGCCGACAAGATTGTGTTTTCCGGCGTCGGCAAGACCCGTGACGACATGCGTCGCGCCCTGGAAGTCGGCGTGCATTGCTTCAATGTCGAATCCACCGACGAGCTGGAACGCCTGCAAGTGGTCGCCGCCGAACTGGGCGTTAGCGCGCCGATTTCGCTGCGCGTGAACCCGGATGTCGATGCCGGCACCCACCCGTACATTTCCACCGGTCTCAAAGAGAACAAGTTCGGCATCGCCATCGCCGACGCCGAAGACGTGTACGTGCGTGCCGCGCAGCTGCCGAACCTGGAAGTGGTCGGCGTCGATTGCCACATCGGCTCGCAACTGACCACCCTGCCGCCGTTCATCGACGCTCTCGACCGCCTGCTGGGCCTGGTCGACCGCCTCGGCGATTGTGGCATCTACCTGCGCCACATCGATCTCGGTGGTGGCCTGGGCGTGCGATACAAGGACGAGGAGCCGCCACTGGCTGCCGACTACATCAAAGCCGTGCGTGAACGCCTCGACGGCCGCGACCTGGCGCTGGTGTTCGAGCCGGGCCGCTTCATCGTGGCCAATGCCGGTGTATTGCTGACCCAGGTCGAGTACCTCAAGCACACCGAGCACAAAGACTTCGCCATCGTCGACGCCGCGATGAACGACCTGATCCGCCCGGCGCTGTATCAAGCCTGGATGGACGTCACTGCCGTGCGCCCGCGCAATACCGCTGCTCGCGCCTACGACATCGTCGGCCCGATCTGCGAAACCGGCGACTTCCTGGCCAAGGATCGTCAGTTGGCACTGGAAGAAGGCGACCTGCTGGCCGTGCATTCGGCCGGTGCCTATGGGTTTGTCATGAGCTCCAACTACAACACCCGCGGCCGTACCGCTGAAGTGTTGGTGGACGGTGATCAGGCATTTGAAGTGCGTCGCCGTGAGACGGTAGCCGAGTTGTTTGCTGGCGAAAGCCTGCTGCCGGAGTAAAAACATGCTGCTGCGTTTTACCAAGATGCACGGCCTGGGCAATGACTTCATGGTCCTCGACCTGGTCAGCCAGCACGCACATATTCTGCCCAAGCACGCCAAGCAATGGGGTGACCGGCACACCGGCATCGGTTTCGACCAGTTGCTGATCGTCGAGGCGCCGAGTAACCCGGACGTGGACTTCCGCTATCGGATCTTCAACTCCGACGGTTCCGAAGTGGAACAGTGCGGTAACGGTGCGCGCTGCTTCGCCCGCTTCGTACTGGACAAGCGCCTGACCGCAAAACGGCAGATCCGCGTCGAGACCAAAAGCGGCGTCATCGAACTGGACGTGCGAAACGACGGCCAGATCGGCGTCAACATGGGCGCCCCGCGTCTGGTGCCTGCGGATATTCCGTTCCAGGCGCCGGAGCAGGCCAAGAGTTATCAGGTCGACGTCGACGGCACCCCGGTCGATCTGGCTGCCGTGTCCATGGGCAACCCCCATGCCGTGCTGCGGGTCAGCGATATCAACAATGCGCCGGTGCATGAACTGGGGCCGAAAATCGAACATCACCCGCGCTTCCCGGCACGGGTCAATGTCGGTTTTCTCCAGGTCATCGACCGGAGCCGCGCGCAGTTGCGCGTCTGGGAGCGTGGAGCCGGGGAAACCCAGGCCTGCGGAACCGGCGCCTGTGCCGCCGCAGTGGCCGCGATCAGCCAGGGGTGGATGGATTCGCCGCTATTGATCGACCTGCCAGGCGGGCGTCTGTCCATCGAATGGGCAGGCCCTGGCCAACCGGTGATGATGACCGGCCCGGCAGTGCGCGTATATGAAGGACAAGTGCGTCTTTGAGTGAGCGAAATCCATGACCGACAAGCCTCAGGTACCCGCACGACAAGCTGACGAATCACCGTCCGAAAGCCTGGAGGCGGCGGCTGTTGCCGCCTACCTGGAGGCTCATCCGGACTTCTTCGTCGAGCACGAAGAACTGCTCCCGTCCCTGCGTATTCCCCATCGACGCGGCGATACCGTGTCGCTGGTGGAACGACAGATGACGATCCTGCGCGACCGCAACATTGAACTGCGTCATCGCCTTTCGCATTTGATGGACGTGGCCCGGGACAACGACCGACTGTTCGACAAGACCCGTCGCCTGATCCTGGCGTTGATGGATGCCGCCAGCCTGGAAGACGTGGTGATGTGCGTCGAAGACAGTCTGCGCCAAGAGTTCCAGGTGCCCTTCGTCAGCCTCATCCTGCTCGGCGACAACGCCATGCCGGTCGGCCGCTGGGCCACTCACGCCGAAGCACAAGTGGCCATCGGCGGCTTGCTCTCGGAAGACAAAAGCGTCAGCGGCAGCCTGCGCGAGCACGAACTGGACTTCCTGTTCGGTGAAGAACAGCGCAAGCAGATTGGCTCCACCGCGGTCGTTGTCATCAGCCACCAAGGCATCCACGGCATCCTGGCCATCGCCAGCCGTGATCCGCAGCACTACAAAAGCTCGGTGGGCACCCTGTTCCTGAGCTACATCGCTGAAGTCATGGGTCGCGTGCTGCCACGGGTCAACAACTCCCTGCGCTCGGTACGCTGAACATGGAACGGCAACTGGACGCTTACTGCGAACACCTGCGCAGTGAGCGGCAAGTGTCGCCGCACACGCTGTCGGCCTACCGCCGCGACCTCGATAAAGTGCTGGGCTGGTGCGTCAAACAGAGCATCGGCAGTTGGGCGGCGCTGGACATCCAGCGCCTGCGCAGCCTGATTGCCCGTTTGCACGCCCAGGGCCAATCGTCCCGCAGCCTGGCGCGATTGCTGTCGGCCGTTCGCGGGCTCTATCACTACCTGAACCGCGAAGGTCTGTGCGACCACGATCCGGCCAATGGCCTTGCGCCGCCGAAAGGCGAACGCCGCCTGCCGAAAACTCTCGACACCGACCGCGCTCTGCAACTGCTTGAAGGCGGGATTGAAGATGACTTTCTGGCGCGTCGGGACCAGGCGATTCTCGAGCTGTTCTATTCCTCCGGCCTGCGGCTGTCGGAGTTGACGGGGCTCAATCTCGATCAGCTCGACCTGGCCGACGGCATGGTCCAGGTGCTTGGCAAAGGCAGCAAGACTCGCCTGCTGCCGGTAGGCAAAAAGGCCCGCGAGGCGCTGGAACAGTGGCTGCCTCTGCGGGCCATGACCAACCCGGCAGACGATGCGGTGTTTGTCAGCCAGCAAGGCCGGCGTCTCGGCCCGCGGGCGATCCAGGTGCGGGTCAAGGCTGCGGGTGAGCGCGAACTGGGGCAGAACCTGCACCCGCACATGCTGCGGCACTCCTTCGCCAGCCATTTGCTGGAGTCCTCCCAGGACCTGCGCGCGGTGCAGGAACTGCTCGGCCACTCGGACATCAAGACCACGCAGATCTACACCCACCTGGACTTCCAGCATCTGGCAGCGGTCTACGACAGCGCCCACCCACGGGCCAAACGCATGAAAGGCGACGATTCATGAGTATTCAGTTGATCACCTTCGACCTCGACGACACCCTGTGGGACACCGCCCCCGTGATCGTCAGCGCCGAAGCCGTTTTGCGTGAATGGCTGACCGAGCACGCGCCCAACCTTGGGGCAGTGCCGGTGGAGCACCTGTGGGCTATTCGCGAGCGTGTATTGAGCAACGAGCCAAGCCTCAAGCACCGCATCAGCGCCCTGCGTCGGCGAGTGCTGTTCCATGCGCTGGAAGAGTCCGGTTACGGACATCACGAGGCGTCGGATCTGGCGGACAAGAGTTTTGAAGTGTTTCTGCACGCTCGCCATCAGATCGATGTGTTTCCGGAGGTCGAACCGACCCTGGAAATCCTCGCCAATCATTACGCCCTCGGCGTGGTCACCAATGGCAATGCCGATGTGCGTCGGCTGGGGCTGGCGGACTACTTCAAGTTTGCGTTGTGTGCCGAAGACATCGGCATCGCCAAACCCGATGCGCGACTGTTTCATGAGGCGTTGCAACGGGGTGGTGCGACCGCTCAAACGGCGGTGCACATCGGCGATCATCCGGGTGATGACATTGCCGGGGCGCAACAGGCCGGGTTGCGGGCAATCTGGTTCAACCCGGCAGGCAAGGTCTGGGAAGCAGAACGACTGCCGGATGCGGAGATTCGCAGCCTGACCGAGCTGCCGGCGTTGCTGGCGCGGTGGAATACCGTTTAGTTTCGAGGGTGATTTCACAAAGATCGCAGCCTTCGGCAGCTCCTACAGAAATTTGCGTATACCTGTAGGAGCTGCCGAAGGCTGCGATCTTTTGCTTTTCCATGAGGCACGAAAAAGCCCGCAGCGACGGCGGGCTTTTTCAGCAAGCGGGTAGCAGGCTCAGATAGGCCGGCTGCCGTACTTGTTGTCCGGCTTCTTGGGCGGATCGGCGACCACATTGGCCTCCACTTCCTGCACCTTGCCACCCTTGGCCAAAAACTCCTCCATGGCCCGCGCGAGAGCATCGCGTTCCTTGTTCTTGGCTTCGACACTCGGCAGCTCATCGACCGATACCGCTGCCTTGGCCTTGCCTTTGGCGGTCGGAACCGGCGCATCACCGCCGTCGTCTTCAGCGACGTCTTCCGCCGCTGCTTCCAGACCTTCTTCAGTTTCGTCGTCGCCTACTTCGAGGTCGTCGTTTTCCAGATCATCGTCGCTCATGTTCTACCTCATGACTTGCGAAAAGCAGATTAGTTATAGCCCAGCTTTGCCCTCTGTCGAAGGCTGCCGGAAAAAAATCAACAGCCGCTGCTGACCAGCGGTTATGCCTCTTCACCGTGCACGGTGGCGAGGACTTTGCGGGCACCGCCATGATCACGGTGCTCGCCCAGGTAAACGCCTTGCCAGGTCCCCAACGCCAGCCGGCCTGCCGAAATCGGCAAACTGAGCTGACAGCCAAGCACGCTGGCCTTGAAGTGCGCCGGGAGGTCGTCCAGGCCTTCGTCGTTATGCTCATAGCCGTCTGTTCCTTGTGGGATCAGACGATTGAAAAATCGTTCGAAGTCGCGACGTACCGCCGGATCGGCGTTCTCGTTGATGGTCAACGACGCCGAGGTATGCTGCAGCCACAAATGCAACAGACCGACCCGACACGCCTTGAGTTCAGGCAGGCCGGCGAGTAACTCGTCCGTTACCAGATGAAAGCCCCGAGGCCTCGCCCGCAAGGTAATCAGAGTCTGTTGCCACATACAGTTCTCCGCACGTTCGGGGCGCATTCTAGCGCGCTCTGGGAAAAAACAAAGGCCCTAATATTCCTTCAATCCTGTAAGCCTTCGACCGCACAAAAACACCCGGCGCAAACATCGCAAAACCTGTAGGAAAAAACCATTCAGCTGTTCCTCCAACGACAAATTTCAGACAAAAAAATGCCCGGCAAGCCGGGCAAGTTTTTTATGCGCGTGCTTACAAGTTGTAGCCGCGTTCGTTGTGAAGCGCCAGATCGATGYCGACCGCTTCTTCTTCTTCGTTAATGCGCAGGCCCATGACCGCATCCAGCACCTTGAGGATGATGAATGTGGCGATCGCGGTGTAGATCACCGTGAAGCCCACGCCTTTGCACTGAATCCACACTTGTGCGGCGATGTCGGTGACGGTGCCGAAGCCACCCAGGGACGGCGCTGCGAACACACCGGTCAGGATTGCGCCGAGGATACCGCCGATACCGTGCACGCCGAAGGCGTCCAGGGAGTCGTCATAGCCAAGCTTGCGCTTCAGGGTGGTGGCGCAGAAGAAGCACACCACACCAGCCGCCAGACCGATTACCAGCGCGCCCATCGGGCCAACGGTGCCGGCAGCCGGGGTGATTGCCACCAGACCGGCAACCACGCCCGAAGCGATACCCAGTGCGCTAGGTTTGCCATGGGTGATCCACTCGGCAAACATCCAGCCCAGCGCCGCAGCGGCGGTAGCGATTTGCGTCACCAGCATCGCCATACCGGCGGTGCCGTTGGCCGCAGCGGCGGAACCGGCGTTGAAACCGAACCAGCCGACCCACAGCATGGCCGCGCCCATCAAGGTGTAACCGAGGTTGTGCGGCGCCATCGGCGTGGTCGGGAAGCCCTTACGCTTGCCCAGCACCAGGCAGGCAACCAGACCGGCCACACCGGCGTTGATGTGCACCACCGTGCCACCGGCGAAGTCCAGAACACCCCAGTCCCACAACAGGCCGCCGTTACCGGACCAGACCATGTGCGCAATCGGCGCGTAAACCAGGGTGAACCACACGCCCATGAAAACCAGCATCGCGGAGAACTTCATCCGCTCGGCGAAGGCGCCGACGATCAACGCCGGGGTGATGATCGCGAAGGTCATCTGGAAGGTGACGAACACCGCCTCGGGGAACAGCGCCGCAGGACCGGTCAGGCTGGCAGGCGTGATGCCGGCGAGGAATGCCTTGCCCATGCCGCCGAAGAACGAGTTGAAGTTGATGACGCCCTGCTCCATGCCCGTGGTGTCGAACGCGATGCTGTAGCCATAAATGACCCACAGGACGCTGATCAGACCAGTAATGGCGAAGCACTGCATCATCACGGAAAGAATGTTTTTCGACCGGACCATACCGCCGTAGAACAGCGCAAGGCCGGGAATGGTCATGAACAGCACCAAGGCTGTAGAGGTCATCATCCAGGCGGTATCGCCGGAGTTGAGGACGGGTGCCGCCACTTCGTCTGCCGCCAAGGCAAGGCTGGGCATTACGATGGACAACAGGGCTCCTAGCCCTGCGAATTTACGCAGAGTCATATTGTTTTCTCCTGGGGCGTTGGGTTTGTGGCGGCTTAGATAGCGTCGGTATCGGTTTCGCCGGTACGGATGCGAATCGCCTGTTCCAGATTGACCACGAAGATCTTGCCGTCACCGATCTTGCCGGTGTTGGCAGCCTTGGTGATGGCCTCGATTACCCGGTCCAGATCCTTGTCGTCGATGGCGACGTCGATCTTCACCTTGGGCAGGAAATCGACCACGTATTCCGCGCCGCGATACAGCTCGGTGTGACCCTTCTGCCGACCAAAGCCTTTGACTTCAGTGACGGTAATGCCCTGCACGCCGATCTCGGACAGCGACTCGCGTACGTCGTCCAGCTTGAACGGCTTGATGATGGCAGTGACTAGCTTCATGAAAACTCTCTCCCGAATTGGTGAACTTGCCCCAGGAAAACAAACCCGTCTCAAGTCTAAGCGCAGTGCCTGGCTTTGTAACGCATCGTCGGCCTTACCTGCCCGTTCGACGCCAGCTAACCGCTCCTCACGAAGCACTCCCCCGTGTTTCGCTTGGCGCACTGCATTCGTCACAGCGACTGCATCAGTGCATGGGTCACCAGCATCTAAGCAGAAACCTTGCCATCTCCACAAAACTCATAGTTTTCAATCTTTTGCCGGCAGATGTCCGCCATATCGCAACAACACTCGCCGGGTTACGCACAATAACGGTGCGACGCCGTCCGTCCCCATGCGCGAAAAGTGTGCGCCCTTCGCCTGCGCAAAGAACTATAGACACTGCGTGATACACTGCCCGCCATTGTTTCCAGGACATTGCCCATGCTCGCGCCCAAAGACTTCCTCGACGCCCTCACCGGCACCGCCTCCCGCCTCTTCAGCGGCGACACGCCTCTGCCGAAAGCAGAAATCGAAAGCCAATTCAAAATGTTGCTGCAGAGCGGCTTCAGCAAACTGGATCTGGTGAGCCGGGAAGAATTCGATAGCCAGATGGTTGTATTGGCACGCACCCGGGCACGGTTGGAAAGCCTAGAGGCGAAGGTGGCGGAGTTGGAAGCGAAGCTGAGTCCGCCGACCGAGTAACTCATCAATCCTGATTTGAAATACAGCCCCTGTAGGAGCTGCCGAAGGCTGCGATCTTTTGATCCTAAGCCCCGCAAAAATCCCGGCAACGTCCTACAAACATCACACCGCCGTCCGATTGCGTCGCTAAGCGCCGATTCCTAAGCTCATCCCGGCTGAACATTCAGCACTGGGTTTGGCGACCTGGAAGCTTAAGGCGCACGACGACCATCCGAAGGCGGGAAATACTCCGCCACATCGAGTCATGGCGGTTGTGCGTGGGAGATCTTCGGATCTGCCGGGTTCCTTTTGCTCCGGTTCGCCAACCCGCGTACAACTGCCACCCAATTGTTTGGCGACAATTACTGGCAGCCCTTAAGCAAAAGGAGCTGTATCAATGAATAGCGATGACGCTTACCTGATCCCTCACGTCTTCACCCGCCACAAACTCCACCTCCATGCACTTCTCCTGCAAAACCAACCCTGGTTCAGCGCCCGCGACCTCGGCCGCCTCCTGCGCCTCTACCTCGACGAACGCGCCGTCCGGAAACTCGATCCCGACCAGCGTCAAACCGTAAAAATGCTCATCCACGGCAGCATCGAAAACACCCTTCTGATCAGCGAATCCGGCGTTTACGCATTACTGGTCTATCACTACTGCCCCGAATACCGAGCCTTACGCGAATGGCTCACCCACGAAGTCGTTCCCGCCCTGCGAGACGCCCAACACCCTGCTGCAATCGAGCGCCCACAACTGAGCCTGCTCAATTGGCCGGAAATGTCGTTGAGCTTGCTGCACTGGAACAACCAGCCGTGGATTCGGCTGCAGGATGTGCCGCAGATGATGACAGAGCGGGAGCAGGCAAGACGCCCGGTAAAACCGTGGTGGAAGCGGGCTTCACGGGTCTTGCAGTCGCTTTGAATATTTAACGTTCAACCACGCTCGATCCAGGCTGAGCGCAGTTCGTAGGTCGATTGCAGATTCAGCCAGAAATCGGGTGTGGTATTCAGGTGGATGGATAGCTTTTGCGCCAGACCAACACTGACACCGCTCCGCTGATTCACAACATCGCTTATTTCCGCCCCTGGTTCGTTCAGCGAGCGAGCCAGAGCATTGGTTGTAATGCCCAGACGCTTCAGAAACTCCTCACTTAGAACTTCACCAGGATGAATCGGCCGCATTCCATTCTTGTTCATTCACGCCTCCTACGGTTGCATTCAGCGAGATCATAAGCAGCAACCTTCCTCAGGCAAGACCATCCACGCTCTTTCACCGACGTCCTTCATCTTTCTAGGCACGGTCCTACAAAAACCAGCTCTCCGGCCTGATTTATCACTCCGCACCCGTTCGTTTACGCTTTTCGCCTTGATATTCGATAGACGTAAGCAATGAGAAGAAAAGGGAAAGGCACGGACCTTCGTAACCAAACTCTTAAATCAAACGCGCGGAAGCTCGCCTACAAAACATTCATTAAGAAAATCGCGCCTCGTGCATTAAAAATTGACGTATCCGCTGTCAGGTTTGAGCCCATTACTGCAGCAGCGATAGAAAAAAGTCATTTTTGGGAAGGAGTAGCAATCTACCCGTGGGATTACATCCCAGACTGGAAGCGCAAAGATGCCAAGGGTTTGGATTTGGCAATTTGGTGTGAGCAGAGTCTTTGTGGCTTGTGCTATGCAACCCCGCGAAGGAGCACTATTTGTTTGAAGGTGGTTCTTTTGCAGGGGAATCCAGATAAATCCCATCCGCTTCGTGGCTTGATTGCTCCAATCGCATTACTGGCCGCAGATTTCTATGCGCGTATGCTTGGGTGCAGAGAGATCGAAATCCAGGATCCTGATCCGAACGTTGTTTTTTACTATCGAGAGCTCGGGTTCGACTTTGACCAGACCAACCGCCTTGTCATCTACTTGAGCGACCAATAACATCAAAACAAACATCCAATCGCACGAGGTGTGTATGAGCCCCAAAAAGCGAAAGGCGAAGCTGCTACAAATTGCTGAGTTGCACGCGGAAGCGCTTCGCTTGGCTGGAAGTTTATCAGCCAATCAACAACGCTTTATTGAAGTTGCCATCGCGCACGGCAGAGAACTTGAACCTCCAGGCCTGCTTGCCGGTAAAAGAGCTTGAATCTGCCCCCCAAAAAAACCGCCTGACTGGCGGTTTTTTTGTCTGCCAATCATCCGACGATGGCTGGCAACATCCTGCGAAAGTTCACCTTCCCTCCCGCCACGCAAAATTCCCATCTTCTGACTACCCTTGAACAACCCGCAGGAAGCGGCCCCCGTTTAGCTCAAGGAACGACCATGTCCCTCTCCATCGTCCACAGCCGCGCCCAGGTCGGCGTGGAGGCGCCAGCCGTTACTGTTGAAGTCCATCTGGCCAATGGTTTGCCGTCGCTGACCATGGTCGGCCTGCCCGAGGCGGCGGTGAAGGAAAGCAAGGATCGGGTGCGCAGCGCGATCATCAATTCGGGGCTGCAATTTCCGGCGCGACGGATCACGTTGAATCTGGCGCCCGCGGATTTGCCCAAGGATGGCGGGCGGTTCGATCTGGCGATTGCCCTGGGGATTCTCTCGGCCAGCGTGCAGGTGCCGACGCTGACACTGGATGACGTGGAGTGCCTGGGGGAGCTGGCGCTTTCCGGTGCAGTGCGGCCCGTCCGTGGGGTGCTGCCGGCGGCATTGGCGGCGCGCAAGGCCGGGCGCTGGTTGATGGTGCCGCAGGCGAATGCCGAGGAGGCTTGCCTGGCGTCGGGGTTGAAGGTCATTGCAGTGGACCATCTGCTGCAGGCAGTGGCACATTTCAATGGGCACACGCCCATCGAGCCTTACGTTTCCAATGGTTTGCTCTACGCCAGTAAACCCTATCCCGACTTGAATGAAGTTCAGGGGCAAATGGCAGCCAAACGCGCGCTGCTGATTGCGGCAGCGGGTGCGCATAACCTGCTGTTCAGCGGGCCACCAGGTACGGGCAAGACACTTCTGGCGAGCCGATTACCAGGGCTGTTGCCACCCTTGGCCGAAAACGAAGCACTGGAGGTCGCGGCGATTCAGTCAGTCGCCAGCTGTGTGCCGCTGAGCCACTGGCCGCAGCGACCGTTTCGCCAGCCACATCACTCTGCATCAGGTCCTGCACTGGTCGGTGGCGGCTCGAAACCGCAACCCGGCGAAATCACCCTCGCCCACCACGGTGTGCTGTTCCTTGATGAACTCCCGGAATTTGATCGCAAGGTACTGGAGGTACTGAGAGAACCGCTGGAATCCGGCCACATCGTGATTTCCCGCGCCAAGGACCGCGTGCGCTTCCCGGCTCGCTTTCAACTGGTCGCTGCGATGAATCCCTGCCCCTGTGGATATCTTGGCGAACCGAGCGGCCGCTGTTCCTGTACGCCGGACATGGTGCAGCGCTATCGCAACAAACTGTCGGGGCCGCTGCTGGACCGCATTGATCTGCATCTAACCGTCGCACGCGAAGCCACGGCGTTAAATCCTGCGTTAAAACCCGGTGACGACACTGCCACCGCCGCCGAGTTGGTTGCCAATGCACGAGAACGGCAACAAAAACGCCAGGGCTGTGCCAATGCATTTCTCGATTTGCCGGGCCTGCGCAGACACTGCAAGTTATCCACAGTCGACGAAACCTGGCTGGAAACGGCGTGTGAACGGCTGACCTTGTCGCTGCGAGCGGCCCATCGACTGCTCAAAGTAGCGCGCACTCTGGCGGACCTTGAACAAGTCGATGAGATCAGACGCGAGCACTTGGCCGAAGCGCTGCAATATCGGCCAACAACACTCTAGTCAGCATCACCCCTTGCTGAGATCAACCAACGGCGTCTGCCGCACCTCAGTCTCCCGCCCACCCTGAATCTCGCTCACCTGCTTCAGCGCCTTATCCACAGCGGTCTTATCCGCGAGCAAGCCGTAGCTGATGCGGAACTGCTTCTGCTCCTTCGGCCCAATCATTGGCACCAGGTTCAGTGGCCGCTGATACCGGCGGTTGTAGGAAAAACTTGTGCCTGGCTCCAGCCCCGTGACATAGCCCTGCCCTTGGGTATCGGTGTTTTTCCACAGGGAGAACACGGGCAGTGTTTGAGTGTTGAAACCGACCGAGACGCCCAGGCTGCCGGCCTTGTTATGCAGGACGGTCAATGTATCGCCCTTGGCATCGGCGTACGGCACTACGTTGTAAACCGTTTCGTCGTAGTCCTTGGTCGGTGCACGATAGGTTTGCCAGTCCGGCAAATCGCTTTTGGCTTTATCGTTGAACGGCGACACCTGTTTCACCGGCGCGGCGAAGCGGGCGCCCTGCTCCAGGAATGGGGTGCTGAAGTTGCTGTGATACAGCGCCTGGTATTCCTTCGGATAGTCGCCGTTGTTGGTCAGGGTGTCGTTGAGGGCGAACGCTACGCTGCCGGGCTCGGTGACCAGTTCGGTCGCGACCGAGAAGTCGACTTTCTTGAAAGCCTGTTCTTTCAGCTCGCCGCGCAGGCTGATGGCGTACGGCGGTTTTTCATCGATGTGCAGAGTGACTTTGTTGGCCGGGATATTGGCAGCGCGACCGTGCAGGGTCAGCAGTTCGCCGTTGTCGATGCCGGGGTGGCCGACCCATTCGTAGCCGCAGCGGGTGACCAATTCATTGAAGCCTTCCAGCCAGCCCAGGCCACCACGGCCGTTGAGCTCGATGAAGGACGGATTGACCACTTCCTTGACTGGCGAATCCCAACCCATGCGCACGTTACCGACCGAGGCCTGCAGGACGTTCATGCCGCGAGTTGGAACTACCGAAAGTTTCATCGTGCCGTTATCGATGTCGACGATGCTGACGCCTTCCTGCCGACCGCCGTGCAAGGTGCGCAGGGTCACGCTGAAAGGTTTGTCGGTTTTTACGCCGAGTTGCTGGCTGGTGATTTGCCAGTTCTGGGCGGCTTTGTCGGTGTCGAGCAGGACGTAATCCCAGGCTAGGGCTTGGGAGGCAGCGGACAGTGCGCTGAGGGCAACGAAGAGTTTGAGTGGGGTCATGGCAATAGCCTTTCTTGGAGTTGTGCCATTTTTATAGACCTGAAGAAACGTTTCAGCAAGCATAAAAGTGGAGACATCGGTAGCAAATGCCAAGAAAGACAATTGATCCGCAGATGTGCGACAAACGGAAATTGAGTCGATGCCATCGATTCAGTCCAGGCGCTCGACATCCGGTAACTCCATGGCCCGGACCTCGCCTTGCAGGAAATCGCTGAGGCGACGCAAACGCTCGCCACCGGGCCGGGTTTTCGGCCAGACCAGGTAATAATTCTCACCACTGGCGACGGCGGTCGGCCACGGCAAACTCAGACGTCCCTGCGCAACATCCTCCGCCACCATCAGCAAATCGCCCATGGATACGCCGTAACCTCGAGCGGCAGCGATCATGCCCAGCTCCAGCGTATCGAACACTTGCCCGCCCTTGAGCGAGATTCGATCGGTCAGGCCCATGCGCTCCAGCCAGTTGCGCCAGTCACGGCGGTCCGGTGTCGGATGCAGCAGCTCGGTACTGGCCAGACGCGTAACGTCCCACGGTTGATCCTTCAGAAGATTCGGCGCGCCCACCGGAATCAGCTCTTCGGGGAACAGGAAAGTCGCCTCCCAGTCCGGGGGAAAATGCCCGTTGCTGAGGATGACAGCGCAGTCAAAGGGTTCGTGGTTGAAGTCCACCGTATCGATGTCCATCCAGGCGCTGGTCAATTGCACTTCGTTCCCCGGTCGCAGGTGCCGGAAACGACTGAGCCGCGCCAACAGCCAACGCATGGTCAAGGTCGACGGGGCTTTCATGCGCAGGATGTCGTCCTCGGCGCGCAAGGTATTGCAGGCGCGCTCCAGGGCGGTGAAGCCTTCGCGGATGCCCGGCAACAGCAAACGGGCCGACTCGGTCAGTTGCAGGTTGCGGCCACTGCGGTGAAACAAGCGGCAGGCAAAATGCTCTTCGAGCGTACGAATATGTCGGCTGACCGCACTCTGGGTAATCGACAGTTCTTCGGCGGCGCGAGTAAACGAGCTATGCCGCGCCGCCGCTTCGAATGCTCGAAGGGCATACAAGGGAGGAAGACGACGGGACATCAGGAAAGCTCCTACAGCACGATTGCTTCAACTTATCGGAAACTCTCTCACATGAGTTTTAATCATGCCACCCATCCTTTTTATCCCTTTGTGCAAACCCCGCAGAGCGCCGAGAATCGACGCTTCCTGTTTTCTCTGACAATCGAGCGTGATGATCATGCAGCATCCAGCACGTACTGAACTCCGGGCCATCCTGCGGCTGGCGGGGCCGCTGATTGCCTCGCAGTTGGCGCACATGCTGATGGTCCTCACCGACACCCTGATGATGGCGCGCCTGAGTCCCGAAGCACTGGCCGGTGGCGGGCTCGGTGCAGCGACCTATTCGTTCGTGTCGATTTTCTGCATCGGCGTGATCGCGGCGGTCGGCACACTGGTGGCGATCCGTCAGGGTGCCGGCGATATTGTCGGGGCTACCCGGCTGACCCAGGCCGGGTTGTGGCTGGCATGGCTGATGGCGCTGGCCGCCGGTTTGCTGCTTTGGAACCTCAAACCGGTACTGTTGTTATTCGGCCAGACCGAAAGCAACGTCCAGATGGCCGGGCAGTTTTTGATCTTCCTGCCGTTCGCCCTGCCCGGCTACCTGAGCTTCATGGCCCTGCGCGGGTTCACCAGTGCCATTGGCCGTGCGACACCGGTGATGGTCATCAGCCTGGGCGGAACCGTGGCCAATTTCCTGCTCAACTATGCGCTGATTACCGGGATGTTCGGCCTGCCGAAACCGGGATTGATGGGCATCGGGCTGGTCACGGCGATTGTCGCCAACCTGATGGCACTCGCACTGGCGTGGCACATTCGGCGGCATCCGGCTTATGAGGCCTATCCGCTGCGTCAGGGCCTGTCTCGGCTGAACCGCCAGTACCTGAAGGAGCTGTGGCGTCTGGGCCTGCCGATTGGCGGTACCTATGCCGTGGAGGTCGGGCTGTTTGCCTTCGCTGCGCTGTGCATGGGCACCATGGGCAGCACACAACTGGGCGCGCACCAGATCGCCCTGCAAATCGTCTCGGTGGCATTCATGGTCCCGGCGGGTATTTCCTACGCGATCACCATGCGTATCGGTCAGCACTACGGTGCCGGGCAACTGTTGGATGCACGGCTGGCCGGGCGGGTCGGTATTGCATTCGGGGCGGCGGCGATGCTGTGTTTCGCCATGGTCTTCTGGTTGCTGCCAAACCAGTTGGTCGGTTTGTTTCTCGACCACAATGACCCGGCGTTTCGCGATGTCATCAACCTTGCCGTGAGCCTGTTGGCGGTGGCGGCCTGGTTCGAGCTGTTCGACGGCGTGCAAACCATTGCCATGGGCTGCATTCGCGGACTCAAGGATGCCAAGACCACTTTCCTCGTCGGCCTGGGTTGCTATTGGCTGATCGGCGCACCGGCGGCGTGGTGGATGGCGTTCCATTTGCAGTGGGGGCCAACGGGTGTCTGGTGGGGCCTGGCGCTGGGGCTGGCGTGCGCGGCGGTGAGCCTGACGCTGGGATTTGAATGGAAGATGAAACGGATGATCAAGCGGGACACGACGTCAGAGCAGCGCTTCGAGGTCGCTCAGACAGACTGATATCCCTTGTAGGAGTGAGCCTGCTCGCGATAGCGAACTATCAGCCGACATGAATGTTGACTGACCTGGCCTCATCGCGAGCAGGCTCACTCCTACAGGGGGTCGTGGGGTTTTTAATTCACGATTTCCAGCATCGACTGCTGATTGCTGCCAAACATCAGATACTCCACCAGCTCAGCCAACGGCAAAGGCTTGCTGATCAAATATCCCTGCACCTGATCGCATTCAAATCCGCGCAGCAGATCCAGTTGCTCCGGCGTTTCCACACCTTCTGCGACCACCTCAAGGTTGAGGTTGTGCGCCAGGTTGATCATCGCGTGGACCAGCTTGCGGTTTTCCTCACGCTGTTCCATGCCGCCGACAAAGCTCTTGTCGATCTTCAGCAAGGTGATCGGCAGACTGTTGAGGTGCACGAAGGACGAGAAACCGGTGCCGAAGTCGTCGAGGGAGAAGCGCACACCGAGACGCCCGAGAGCGTCCATGGTCTGCTTGACCAGATCGCTGCGGCGCATCACGGCGGTTTCGGTCAGCTCGAATTCCAGCCACTGCGCCTCGACGCCACGCTCGGCAATCAGGCGACTCAAGGTCGAAAGCAACTGACTGTCCTGGAATTGCCGGAACGACAGGTTGATTGCCATGTGCAACGGTGGCAAACCCAGCTCAAGCAGCGCCTGCATGTCGCGCAAGGCCCGGGAAATCACCCAGTAGCCCAGCGGCACGATCAGACCGCTTTGCTCAGCCAGCGGCACGAACTCACTCGGCGGCAACAAGCCGCGCTCGGCATGGCGCCAGCGCACCAGGGCTTCGAGGCCGACGATTTGCCCGTCTGCGAGGTTCAGCCGTGGCTGGTAGTGCAGCTCCAGCTCATCGCGGCGCAGCGCCCGGCGCAGCTCGGTTTCGAGGTCGGCGATGCTGCGGGCATTGCGGTTGATGCGTTCGTTGAAAATGTGAAAGGTGCAGCCCTGGGTGCTTTTGGCCTGCTGCATGGCGATATGTGCATGCCACATCAGCGGATCCGCATCGGTCTGGGCCCGGGCGTAGGCGATGCCCAGGCTGGAACCGATCAGCAGGCTTTCGCCGTCGACCCAATAAGGCTCGGCCAATGCTTCGCTGATGCGTTCGGCCATCCACTCGGCACGCTGGGGAGCGCGACGGGTGTCGATCAGCAAAGCGAATTCATCGCTGCCCAGGCGTGCCAGTTGATCGCCGGTCTCGAGCTGGCTCTTGAGCCGCGCCACCACTTGCAGGATCAAAYGGTCACCGGCCTGATGGCCAAGGGCATCGTTGGCATAACGAAAGTTGTCGAGGTCGAGATGACCGAGGGCCAGGCCGCGCCCGTCGTTTTCCGCCAGCCGCGCGGTCAGCAGGGTCTGGAAGCCCTGGCGATTGGCGATGCCAGTGAGCGGATCTTGCTCGGCCAGGCGTTGCAGAGTGTTTTCCAGGACGCCACGCTCGCGCACATGACGCAGGCAGCGGCGCAACATGCCGGTATCGAGCAGATCGCGCACCAGCCAGTCACTCACACCGTCGGGCGGGGTCAGCGGCTCATGGTCGA
Source organism: Pseudomonas sp. P4_C3 (assembly GCF_056402075.1). NCBI lineage: Bacteria > Pseudomonadati > Pseudomonadota > Gammaproteobacteria > Pseudomonadales > Pseudomonadaceae > Pseudomonas > Pseudomonas sp. P4_C3. The sequence goes on along the minus strand of NZ_JBFUIC010000002.1, from coordinate 134,384 downwards.
GCAGCAACACCGTCGGCAGGCCGCAACGGCCCGGCGCCGGTTGAAGTTGCGGGATGGTCAATAACACCGCGCTGCGGTTGTCATCGAACAGGCTGCTGACCGACTCCCAACTCGGCGCGCTGATGAGAACGGCCGAGCTCCCCATAGGAACCAGACACTCGCGCAACAACGCTGCCCACGCTGGCTCTTCGGCCAGTAGCAGCAAACGCAAGGGTTCGACAGGCGTAGACAAGCTAGCTCCCTAGACTCTGCAAAGATGTAGGCGACGGGCATTATGCCGTTCCGATAACTAATGACAATGACATCAGTTATCAAATCGAGCCCTTTGCATCTGGAATTACGAACATTAGCCGCAAATTCATTGCGCATCCTGCGTGAAAGTAACAAAACCGGCAATTACAGATAGCGTGGTACGTCACAAGTCGGACAGAGCAGCACAATTCGCTGAGCCTGTTAAAATGCCGGCCCATTTTGTGACTGACTCCTGAATTTACCTATGTCCCGACTCAATCCCCGGCAGCAAGAAGCCGTGAGCTACGTCGGCGGCCCTCTTTTGGTGCTCGCCGGCGCCGGCTCCGGCAAGACCAGCGTGATCACGCGCAAAATCGCGCACCTGATCCAGAACTGCGGCATTCGCGCCCAGTACATCGTCGCCATGACCTTTACCAACAAGGCCGCCCGCGAGATGAAGGAACGGGTTGGCACTCTGCTGCGTGCCGGTGAAGGTCGTGGGCTGACGGTCTGCACGTTCCACAACCTGGGCCTGAACATCATCCGCAAGGAACACGTGCGGCTGGGCTACAAACCGGGCTTCTCGATCTTCGACGAGACTGACGTCAAAGCCCTGATGACCGACATCATGCAGAAGGAATACTCGGGCGACGACGGCGTCGACGAGATCAAGAACATGATTGGCGCCTGGAAAAACGACCTGATCCTGCCGGCCCAGGCCCTGGAAAACGCGCGCAACCCCAAGGAACAGACTGCCGCCATCGTCTACACCCACTATCAGCGCACGCTCAAGGCGTTCAACGCGGTGGACTTCGACGACCTGATCCTGCTGCCGGTGAAGCTGTTCGAAGAGCACGCCGACATCCTGGAAAAGTGGCAGAACAAGGTGCGCTACCTGCTGGTCGATGAATACCAGGACACCAACGCCAGCCAGTACCTGCTGGTAAAAATGCTCATCGGCAAACGCAACCAGTTCACCGTGGTAGGTGACGACGACCAGTCGATCTATGCCTGGCGTGGTGCCCGCCCGGAAAACCTGATGCTGCTCAAGGAAGACTACCCGTCCTTGAAAGTGGTGATGCTGGAGCAGAATTACCGCTCCACCAGCCGCATCCTGCGTTGCGCCAACGTGCTGATCTCGAACAACCCCCACGAATTCGAAAAGCAGCTGTGGAGTGAAATGGGCCACGGCGACGAGATCCGCGTGATCCGCTGCCGCAACGAGGACGCCGAGGCCGAGCGCGTGGCCATGGAAATCCTCAGCCTGCACTTGCGCACCGACCGCCCATACAGTGATTTCGCGATCCTCTATCGCGGCAACTACCAGGCCAAGCTGATCGAGCTGAAGTTGCAGCATCACCAGGTGCCGTATCGCCTGTCTGGCGGCAACAGCTTTTTCGGACGTCAGGAAGTGAAGGACCTGATGGCCTACTTCCGCCTGATCGTGAACCCGGATGACGATAACGCCTTCCTGCGGGTGATCAACGTGCCGCGCCGCGAGATCGGCTCGACCACGCTGGAGAAGCTGGGCAACTATGCGACCGAGCGCAAGATCTCGATGTACGCCGCCACCGACGAGATGGGTTTGGGCGAGCATCTGGACAGCCGCTTCACCGATCGCCTGTCGCGCTTCAAGCGCTTCATGGACAGGGTGCGCGAGCAGTGCGCCGGCGAAGACCCGATCTCGGCCCTGCGCAGCATGGTCATGGACATCGACTATGAGAACTGGCTGCGCACCAACAGCTCCAGCGACAAGGCCGCCGACTACCGCATGGGTAACGTCTGGTTCCTGATCGAGGCGCTGAAGAACACCCTGGAGAAAGACGAAGAAGGCGAGATGACCGTCGAGGACGCCATCGGCAAACTCGTGCTGCGCGACATGCTGGAGCGTCAGCAGGAAGAGGAAGACGGCGCCGAAGGCGTGCAGATGATGACCTTGCATGCCTCCAAGGGCCTGGAATTCCCCTACGTGTTCATCATGGGCATGGAAGAGGAAATCCTCCCGCACCGCTCCAGCATCGAAGCCGACACCATCGAAGAAGAACGTCGCCTGGCCTACGTGGGCATTACCCGCGCGCGCCAGACCCTGGCCTTCACCTTCGCCGCCAAGCGCAAGCAGTACGGCGAGATCATCGATTGCGCGCCGAGCCGTTTCCTCGATGAGCTGCCGCCGGACGATCTGGCCTGGGAAGGTAACGACGACACACCGACCGAAGTCAAAGCCGTGCGAGGCAACAACGCATTGGCGGATATACGCGCGATGTTAAAGCGCTAGAATTGACCACTTTTACATGACCTTCGGCGCACAGGCGCCAAAAGAGGACAGCTTCATGGAAGCCCTGCACAAGAAAATTCGCGAAGAAGGCATCGTGCTTTCCGACCAGGTCCTGAAAGTCGACGCCTTTCTGAACCACCAGATCGACCCGGCCCTGATGAAGCTGATCGGCGACGAATTCGCCACGCTGTTCAAGGATTCGGGCATCACCAAGATCGTCACCATCGAAGCCTCGGGCATCGCCCCGGCGATCATGACCGGCCTGAACCTCGGCGTGCCGGTGATTTTCGCCCGCAAGCACCAGTCCCTGACCCTGACCGAAAACCTGCTGTCGGCGACCGTGTACTCGTTCACCAAGCAGACCGAAAGCACCGTCGCGATCTCCCCGCGCCACCTGACCAGCAGCGACCGTGTGCTGATCATCGATGACTTCCTGGCCAACGGTAAGGCGTCCCAGGCGCTGATTTCGATCATCAAACAGGCCGGCGCCACCGTGGCGGGCCTGGGCATCGTGATCGAGAAGTCGTTCCAAGGCGGCCGTGCGGAACTGGACTCCCAGGGTTATCGCGTAGAGTCGCTGGCCCGCGTGAAGTCGCTGGCCGATGGTGTTGTGACCTTCATCGAATAACGCCCGAACACTGCAATACCCTGTGGGAGCGAGCTTGCTCGCGATTGCATAGTGTCAGTCGACATCTTCGTTGACTGATACACCGCTATCGCGAGCAAGCTCGCTCCCACAGTTGTTTTCGGTGGTCGGTTACTGCGCGGTGGCCTTGAGGCCTGTGAGCAGCAACCGCTGATACAAATCCTCCTTCATCCCCTCCGGGTTAGCCAGTTGCATGCGTTCCAGATGTTCCGGAAATGCTGCCGCCTCCGGCGCATCCAGCGCTGCCTTGCCCAACTCCAGCACCTCGCTCAGCTTGAACTTGCTCTTGAGCCAATTCAGCGCCCGCAATAGATCCTGCTCCACCTCGGTGAAATCACAGCCCAGCGGATACTCTGGAAACAGCTGCGGATGCCGCGCCTGAATCGCCTGCAAACGCTGCGGACTGTTATCGGTAAAGCGCGGATCTAGACGGAAGTCCTTGGGCAGTTTGCCGACTTTCTGCGCCTGCTCGATCAATCCCGATTGAAAACGCGAGTCGCTGATATTGAGCAAGGCCTCAATCACTGCCGCATCGGTTTTGCCGCGAAGATCGGCGATGCCGTACTCGGTGACCACGATGTCCCGCAGATGCCGCGGAATCGTGCAGTGACCATACTCCCAGACGATGTTCGAGCTGACGTCGCCGCCGGACTCGCGCCAGCTGCGCAGCAGCAACACCGAGCGCGCGCCTGCCAGCGCATGGCCCTGAACCACGAAGTTGTATTGCCCGCCTACGCCGCTGAGCACACGTCCGTCTTCGAGCTGATCCGCCACCGCCGCACCGAGCAAGGTCACGGTGAACGCGGTGTTGATGAACCGCGCATCCAGGCGTTGCAAGCGCTTGAGTTCTTCCTGGCCGTAGAGCTCGTTGATGTAGCTGATGCGGGTCATATTGAATGCAAGCCGCTTGCTTTGCGGCAACTCGCGTAAGCGCTCGTAGTAGCTGCGCGGACCGAGGAAAAATCCGCCGTGCACCGAGATGCCATCGGTTTGAGCAGTCTCGTCGAGGGTGCCGGCATTCGCCTGCTGCTGGGTCGCCACATCGGGATAAACCTTGCGCCGCACGATCCCGGCATCGGCCAGCACCAGCAAGCCGTTGACGAACATTTCGCTGCAGCCATACAGGCCTTTGGCGAAGGGTTCGATACCGCCCTCGCGCTCGACCAGTTGCGCCCAGTGGCTGAGGTTTACGTCTGCCAGCAAAGCGCTGTATCCGTCGTTGTCGGCTTGCCGCGCCAGCAGCGCCGCCGTCAGCGCATCGCCCATGGAACCGATGCCGATCTGCAAGGTGCCGCCGTCACGCACCAGGGTGCTGGCGTGCAGGCCGATGAAATGGTCCTGACACCCCACCGGCATGTTCGGCGTGGAGAACAGCGTGGTGTTGTCCTTCTGGTCGATCAGCAAGTCGAAGGTGTCGATGCCGAGCTCCGCATCGCCAGGCATGTAAGGCAGATCGTTGTGCACCTGGCCGACCATCAGGATGGTTTCTCCGGCGGCGCGGCGCTTGGCAATCATCGGCAGCAGGTCGAGGGTGATGTCCGGGTTGCAGCTCAGGCTCAAGCGGTCGGGATGTTCGGCATCGCTGGCCACCAATTGCGCCACCAGGTTCAACCCGGCGGCGTTGATGTCCCGCGCCGCATGGCTGTAGTTGCTGCTGACGTAATCCTGTTGCGCCGTGGCACTGTTGAGCAGGCTGCCGGGCTGCATGAAGAATTGCTGGATGTGGATGTTGCCCGGCAGTTGGTCGCGACGCAGGTCGGCGAGAAATTCCAGCTCCGGATAATCGCCGAAGACCCTTTCGACAAAGGGTTCGAGAAAACGCTTTTGCAAACCATCGCCCAAGGGCGGGCGCCCCAGACACAACGCGGTGTAGATCGTCAGCCGCCGCTCGGGAGACTGCGCGATACGTCGATACAACGCGTTGACGAAATGGTTGGGTTTGCCCAGGCCCAGGGGCAGGCCCATGTGAATGTGGACCGGCAACCGCGCCAGTACGTCATCGACCGCCTGTTCGATAGAGCACAGCTGAACCATCGGATCCTCCCTCACGTTCCATGGATTGGGGTTGCTCCGAGCTTGCCGGGTCTTTGCCGCAATGAACAGGCTAAGGGTCTAATCGCGAGCACAAAAACCTTGTAGGAGCGAGCTCGCTCGCGATGGTCGTCAACGATAACGCGGCGAGCCTGACACCCTGCGGCGCCTTCGAACGCTTCGCGAGCAAGCTCGCTCCTACAGAGATCAGCGGCGTTTTTCGAAATCACAGGCACAAAAAAGCCGCTCGAAAGCGGCTTTTCAGCAGCAAGACTCAGGCTTATTTCAGGCCGGACATCTTCTGGATGGCGCCTTTGAGCTCGGCGTCTGCACAATCGGCGCAGGTGCCTTTTGGCGGCATCGAGTTGAGGCCGGAGATCGCCTTGGCGAGCAGGCCGTCAACACCACCTTCTTTCTTGGCACGCTCGCCCCAAGCGGCGGCATCACCGATTTTCGGCGCGCCCAACAGGCCTGAACCGTGGCAAGCGTTGCAATGTTTTGCAATCACTTCATCCGGGGTTTTTGCACCGCCACCGCCGCCAGCGGAAGCGGCCACTTCCATGCCCTTGCACTCTTTACCCTGAACACAAACCTGGCCGACTGGCTCAAGGCGTTTGGCGATTTCGTCGTTGGTTACAGCTTGAGCGCTGACACTGACAGCCCATAGGGCCAATACGGTTGCTGGTGCAGCCAGCATTTTCATAATTAGGTTCACGCGTTCACCCTCAATGGTGGCTAGTCACGCCTACGGCCACGGTTCGCAGGCGGGCGCAAGTATAGCGGTAAGCCCGTCGCACTGAAACAACCCCAAAGTCGGAGGGGTCATAGGCTGCGGCGGAAACACAGCCCGGGCGCCTCTGCGATGCTGGCAGGACGCCTCTTTTCTTAGAAGTTCGCCGGCGTGGCTGCGCTGATTAGTCGCGCCGGTACATCGAACGGATTACGGAAACGGTGTGGCTTGGTACTTTCAAAGTAGTAGCTATCGCCGGCTTCGAGGACAAAAGTTTCGAGACCGACCACCAGTTCCAGTTTTCCTTCGACCAGGATGCCGGTTTCCTCACCCTCATGGGTGAGCATCTCGTCACCGGTGTCGGCGCCTGGCGGATAGATTTCATTGAGGAATGCGATCGCCCGGCTCGGATGGGCACGCCCGACCAGTTTCATGGTCACCGCGCCATCGGAAATATCGATCAGCTCGTTGGCCTTGTAGACGATCTGAGTCGGTTTTTCCTGCAGGATTTCTTCGGAAAAGAACTCGACCATGGACATGGGAATCCCGCCCAACACCTTGCGCAGCGAACTGATCGAAGGGCTCACGCTGTTCTTTTCGATCATCGAAATCGTGCTGTTGGTGACCCCCGCCCGTTTGGCGAGCTCACGCTGGGAAAGGCCTTTGAGCCTACGGATGGATTGCAGTCGTTCACCGACGTCCAAAGCTTGCGCCTCCAGGATTCAAAATTGTTGGAATAGTGAGCGTTATCATGGCGACAGCGTTCAGTATTTACAACACTTTGACCTGAATCCTGTTCAGCGAGGCGACTTCCGGTCTGGAGCTTCGGGCACTAAGCCCCGGAATAGAGCAGTGGCACTCGGCGCAGGTTGCAGAATATCTGGTATGGAATCGTGCCGGCAGCCATGGCGACATCGCTGGCGAGGATGTTTTTGCCCCACAATTCGACGGTCGAACCGAGGCCGGCCTGCGGCACATCGGTCAGGTCGATGCAGAGCATGTCCATCGATACCCGGCCAATCAGCTGACTACGCTGACCAGCCACCAACACCGGCGTGCCGGTCGGTGCCGAACGCGGGTAGCCATCGGCGTACCCCATGGCCACGACGCCAATGCGCATCGGTTTGGAGGTGATGAATCTGGCGCCGTAACCGACAGGCTCGCCGGCCGGCAGTTCACGCACACTGATCACTTTCGATTCCAGCGTCATCACCGGTTGCAGGCGCGCAGCCACTTCATTGGCTTCTTCGAACGGCGTGGCGCCATAGAGCATGATGCCCGGACGCACCCAATCGCTCGGAATCTGTGGCCAACCGAGCACTGCCGGCGAGTTACGCAAACTCACTTCGGCGGACAAACCCTTACGCGCCGCTTCAAACACCGCCACCTGGTCGGCGCTGGCCTGTTCGTGCAACTCATCGGCGCGCGCAAAGTGGCTCATCAGCACCACTTTCGCGGCCTTGCCGCTGGCCAGCAGTCGTTGGTAGGCCGCCTGATAATCCGCCGGATGCAGGCCAACCCGGTGCATGCCCGAGTCGAGCTTGAGCCACACCGTGATCGGCTTGCTCAACGCCGCTTTCTCGATGGCTTCGAGTTGCCACAGCGAATGCACCACGCACCAGAAATCATGCTCGACGATCAGTGCCAGCTCGTCGGCTTCGAAAAAACCTTCCAGCAGCAGGATCGGCGCACGAATACCCGCCGCCCGCAGCTCCAACGCCTCTTCGATGCAGGCCACGGCAAACCCGTCCGCCTCGGCTTCCAGCGCTTGTGCGCATCRCACAGCGCCATGGCCATAGGCATCGGCCTTGATCACCGCGAGGGCTTTGGCCCCCGTGAGCTCACGGGCGATTTGGTAGTTATTGCGCAGGGCTTGAAGGTCGATCAGGGCACGGGCAGGACGCATGGCGGCAGACTTCTGGTCGGGTTATCGGGAAGAAAAACCGGCGCTGGCTGACGGCGTGAACCGCCAGCAGCACCGGGAGAGGGATCTGTCTGAAAGCTTATGGCAGAGCGGCGACAACCGACAGCTCGACCAGGATTTGCGGTTCGCACAATTTCGATTCAACCGTGGCGCGGGCCGGGGCGACGCCTTTTGGCAGCCACTTGTCCCACACCGCGTTCATGCCTTCGAAATGCGCGTCGATGTCTTTCAGGTAAATCGTCACCGACAACAGATTGTGCTTGTCGGTGCCCGCCAGATCGAGCAACCGCTCGATGTTGGTGAGGGTTTCACGGGTCTGCTGCTCAATCCCGGCGTTCATGTCATCGCCGACCTGTCCGGCCAGGTAAACCGTGCCGTTATGGGTGACGATCTGACTCATGCGCTCATTGGTGAGCTGGCGCTGGACTGACATGCTTTGCAGGCTCCTGGGTTTTGTTGTCATAACGGGAAATATCGAGGCCTTCGGCGCTGATCTGTGGCTTTTTCTTCGCCATCAGGTCAGCCAGCAAGCGACCGGAGCCACAGGCCATGGTCCAGCCGAGCGTGCCGTGACCGGTGTTCAGGAACAGGTTCTTGAACTTTGTTCCGCCGACAATCGGGGTGCCGTCCGGAGTGGTCGGACGCAGGCCCGTCCAGAAGCTGGCCTCGGCCAGATTGCCGCCCTGAGGATAAAGGTCGTTGACGATCATCTCCAGGGTTTCGCGCCGGCGCGGGTTCAGCGACAAGTCAAAACCGGCAATTTCAGCCATGCCGCCGACGCGGATGCGGTTGTCGAAACGGGTGATCGCGACCTTATAGGTCTCATCGAGAATGGTCGAAGTCGGGGCCATCGCCGGGTTGGTGATCGGCACGGTCAGGGAGTAGCCCTTGAGCGGATACACCGGTGCCTTGATCCCCAGCGGCTTGAGCAGCTGCGGCGAATAGCTGCCGAGGGCCAGCACGTAGCGGTCGGCGGTTTCCAGCTTGCCGTCAATCCACACACCGTTGATGCGGTCACCGGCGAAGTCGAGGCGCTGAATGTCCTGGCCGAAACGGAATTGCACACCGAGGTTTGCGGCCATTTCTGCAAGCTTGGTGGTGAACATCTGGCAGTCGCCAGTCTGGTCGTTCGGCAGGCGCAGGGCACCGGCGAGGATGTCCGTGACGCTGGCCAGCGCCGGCTCAACGCGGGCAATGCCTTCGCGGTCGAGCAGTTCGAACGGCACGCCGGACTCTTTCAGCACGGCGATGTCTTTCGCCGCGCCGTCGAGCTGGGCCTGGGTGCGGAACAACTGGGTAGTACCGAGGCTGCGGCCTTCGTAGGCGATGCCGGTTTCGGCACGCAGTTCGTCGAGGCAGTCACGGCTGTACTCGGACAGGCGGACCATGCGCTCCTTGTTCACCGCGTAACGGCTGGCGGTGCAGTTGCGCAGCATCTGTGCCATCCACAGGTACTGGTCGATGTCGGCAGTGGCCTTGATCGCCAGCGGCGCGTGGCGCTGCAACAGCCACTTGATGGCCTTGAGCGGCACGCCCGGCGCGGCCCACGGCGAGGCATAACCCGGCGAGACCTGCCCGGCGTTGGCGAAACTGGTCTCCATGGCAGCAGCCGGCTGCCGGTCGACCACCACCACTTCGAACCCGGCACGGGCCAGATAATAAGCACTGGTGGTACCGATGACGCCGCTACCCAAGACCATGACGCGCATTTTCATATCCCTCATCGCGGATAACCGCTGACGTTTGTTATTCAGAGCTTCAGATGCGCGCAGTGTAAAAAAGATTTACCAGTGCTTTTCACTATATAAGCGCCTATATTTGGCGACAATTCTCGGCAAAAACCCTTTTCACGGAGGCGCATCCCCTATGCGTACCAACACTCAGACCAAACGTGAGCTGGACAAGATCGACCGCAACATCCTGCGGATCCTGCAAGCGGACGGGCGGATTTCCTTTACGGAGCTTGGAGAAAAGGTCGGGCTCTCGACCACGCCCTGTACTGAGCGGGTCCGGCGTCTGGAGCGCGAAGGGATCATCATGGGCTACAACGCCAGGCTCAATCCGCAGCACCTGAAGGGTAGTCTGCTGGTGTTCGTCGAGATCAGCCTGGACTACAAATCCGGCGATACTTTCGAAGAGTTCCGACGTGCGGTGCTGAAATTGCCCCACGTGCTGGAGTGTCATCTGGTGTCAGGGGATTTCGACTACCTGGTGAAGGCGCGGATTTCCGAGATGGCGTCGTACCGCAAGTTGCTGGGCGACATCCTGCTCAAGTTGCCCCATGTGCGCGAGTCCAAGAGCTATATCGTGATGGAAGAGGTGAAGGAGAGCCTGACCTTGCCGATTCCGGATTGAAGATCAAAAGATCGCAGCCTGCGGCAGCTCCTACGTGTGTACACACGCTTTTTGTAGGAGCTGCCGCAGGCTGCGATCTTTTAAACCAACACCTGCCGAGTGTTGGCCATGTACTCAAACACCTGCGTCTCCACCCGCGGATGAATCAGCTCCACCGGCCCGCGCCCATTCGGGCACGGCAAGGTCTTGGTGGTGCCGAACAACCGGCAGATCAGCGGCCGCTCGTCATACACCGTGCAACCATTCGGCCCCAGATGCACGCAGTTGAGTTCTTCCATGGCGGCATCCTGCTCGGCGCGGGTCTTGCGCGGCAGGCGCGACATTTCTTCCGGCGAGGTGGTCACCGGCCCGCAGCAGTCATGGCAGCCGGGAACGCACTCGAACGAGGGAATCTGTTGTCGCAATGTGCGGATTGTCTGGCTGTTGCAGCTCATTGCAGCGGTGACCAATAGCGGAATAGAGCGGGATTCTGACGCAAAAGCTCCGATCCAGACAGTACCAGCCGACCAATGTTGCCCGCCCGGAAAGGTCCGGCTTATGCTCCGTCAAGTTTTCTAAAAGCAAGAACCAGGATCACGCACATGAATGCCCGTGCTCAACAGCCTGCTCTGAACCACACCGCTTCCTACTACGCCGCCAGCAGCCTGCCGCAGCCCGAACTTGCGGCGCTCAAAGGCGAAGTGCTGGCCGATGTCTGTGTGGTGGGCGGCGGGTTTTCGGGGTTGAACACGGCGCTTGAGCTGGCCGAGCGTGGCCTCAGCGTGGTGTTGCTTGAAGCCCATAAAATTGGTTGGGGCGCCAGTGGACGCAACGGCGGGCAGCTGATTCGCGGCGTCGGCCACGGCCTCGATCAATTCGCTAACATCATCGGCGTCGAAGGCGTACGGCAGATGAAACTCATGGGCCTGGAAGCCGTGGAAATCGTCCGGCAACGGGTCGAGCGCTTCCAGATCCCCTGCGACCTGACCTGGGGTTACTGCGACCTCGCCAACAAGCCCCGTGACCTTGAAGGATTCGCCGAGGATGCCGAAGAATTGCGCAGCCTCGGTTATCGCTACGAGACCCGATTGCTGCAAGCCAATGAGATGCACACCGTGGTCGGCTCCACGCGTTACGTCGGCGGCCTGATCGACATGGGCTCGGGGCACCTGCATCCACTGAACCTGGCCTTGGGCGAAGCAGCCGCGGCACAACATCTGGGGGTCCAGTTGTTCGAGCACTCGGCCGTGACCCGCATCGACTATGGCCCCGAGGTCAAGGTCCATACCGCCGAGGGCTCGGTGCGCGCCAAAACCCTGGTGCTGGGCTGCAACGCCTACCTCAACAACCTCAATCCGGAACTCAGCGGAAAAGTCCTGCCCGCCGGCAGTTACATCATCGCCACCGAACCATTGAGCGAAGAACTGGCCCACGCCCTGCTGCCGCAGAACATGGCGGTCTGTGACCAGCGAGTGGCGCTGGATTATTACCGGCTCTCGGCGGACCGGCGCCTGCTGTTTGGCGGCGCCTGCCATTACTCGGGCCGCGACCCGAAAGACATCGCCGCGTATATGCGCCCGAAAATGCTGGAGGTCTTTGCGCAACTGAGCGCAGTGAAGATCGATTACCAATGGGGCGGCATGATCGGCATCGGTGCCAATCGCCTGCCGCAGATCGGACGACTCAAGGACCAGCCGAACGTGTACTACGCCCAGGCCTATTCCGGTCATGGCGTGAATGCCACGCACCTGGCCGGCAAGCTGCTGGCCGAAGCTATCAGCGGCCAGCACAGCGGCGGCTTCGATCTGTTTGCCAAGGTGCCACACATCACCTTCCCCGGCGGCAAGCATTTGCGTTCGCCGTTGTTAGCGCTGGGGATGTTGTGGCATCGGCTTAAAGAGTTGGTCTGAAGGTTTTGCTGGGCCTGTACCGGCGCCATCGCGAGCAAGCTCGCTCCCACAGTGTTTGGCGGTGTTCACAAGATTTGTGTTCAACACCGCTCCTTGTGGGAGCGAGCTTGCTCGCGATGAGGCCCTGAAGAACACTGCAAAACTCAGATCCTCCAGAAAGGCTTCAGCCCCTCCTCCCGCGCCTGCTCCCGCGTCAGCCCGATATCCTTGAGCTGGTCAGCCGTCAGGGCCAGCAACGCCTTGCGCGTGTGCAGCCGACGCCAGAACTGATCCCAACGACTCTGGTCGGACAACACATTGTGCATGCCCGCCTCCCGCGTGCCGTTGTTCTGCCCGGTCACCAGTTCCTGACTGTGTAACGTCAGCCGCACATCGCTCAAACCGTTCATCTTGGATGCTCCTGTTTACTTGGGTAGCCAGAGGCTCCATGATGCGTGGGCGCGCAAAAGCATTACAGATTCAAAACAGCTGTATTAACTCCATACAGTTTTGCCGATTCCACCACTGAATCCCGATTTTTCGCTCGATCTGTGCTGGTTAACCAAATCACCCCTATCGAGGCTGCACCATGACCCTTTACGTCAACCTCGCCGAGTTGCTCGGCACACGTATCGAACAGGGCTTCTATCGCCCCGGTGACCGGCTGCCCTCGGTACGGGCGCTGAGCGTCGAGCACGGCGTCAGCCTGAGCACGGTGCAGCAGGCCTACCGGGTGCTGGAAGACAGCGGGCTGGCCATGCCACGGCCCAAGTCCGGGTACTTCGTTCCTGCCAGTCGCGAATTGCCGGATTTGCCAGCGGTCGGTCGCCCGGCCCAGCGCCCGGTGGACATCTCTCAATGGGATCAGGTGCTGGAATTGATCCGCGCCGTGCCGCGCAAAGACGTGGTGCAACTGGGCCGCGGCATGCCGGACATCACCACTCCGACCATGAAACCGCTGCTGCGCGACCTGGCGCGAATCAGCCGGCGGCAGGACATGCCTGGCCTGTATTACGACAACATCCACGGCAACCTCGAACTGCGCGAACAGATCGCTCGCCTGATGCTCGATTCCGGCTGCCAGTTGAGCGCCAGTGATCTGGTGGTCACCACGGGTTGCCACGAAGCGCTGTCCACCAGCATTCGGGCGATCTGCGAACCCGGCGACATTGTCGCGGTGGACTCGCCGAGCTTTCACGGCGCGATGCAGACCCTCAAGGGCCTGGGCATGAAAGCCCTGGAAATCCCCACCGATCCGCTGACCGGCATCAGTCTCGAAGCGCTGGAACTGGCCCTGGAGCAGTGGCCGATCAAGGTCATACAGTTGACCCCCAACTGCAACAACCCGTTGGGCTACATCATGCCGGAGTCGCGTAAACGCGCGTTACTGACGCTTGCCCAGCGCTATGACGTGGCGATCATCGAGGACGATGTGTATGGCGAACTGGCCTACACCTACCCGCGTCCACGCACGATCAAGTCCTTCGACGAGGACGGTCGGGTCCTGTTGTGCAGTTCGTTTTCCAAGACCCTGGCCCCGGGCCTGCGCATCGGTTGGGTCGCGCCCGGCCGCTATCTGGAACGGGTGCTGCACATGAAATACATCAGCACCGGTTCCACTGCCCCACAACCGCAGATCGCCATCGCCGAATTCCTTAAAGATGGCCATTTCGAACCGCATTTGCGGCGGATGCGCACGCAATACCATCGCAATCGCGACCTGATGATCGATTGGGTAAGCCGCTACTTCCCGGCCGGCACCCGTGCCAGTCGTCCGCAAGGCAGCTTCATGCTGTGGGTGGAGCTACCGGACAGCTTCGACACCCTGAAACTGAATCGTGCATTGCACGACCAGGGCGTACAGATTGCCGTGGGCAGCATCTTTTCCGCCTCGGGCAAGTACCGCAATTGCCTGCGCATGAACTACGCTGCCAAACCAACACCGCAGATCGAAGACGCGGTGCGCAAGGTCGGTGCGACAGCGATCAAACTGCTGGCGGAAACCGATCAGCTCAGTGACTGACTTTTCTTCGGGAATCAGCGTCCATATGCCTATGTGCGCCGCCAAACGGAACGATCCTACGTGAGAGCCAGACAACCCCTGCTTGCTCTTTTGCTGCTCGCCACGTTCCTGGGCGGTTGCTCCAGCTTCGACGCTCAGCGTGTGCCGAGCCAGGCGTTGCCGGCTTCAGACTCCGCATTCGGTCGCTCGGTCCAGGCACAGGCTGCACCTTACAAGGGGCAATCGGGCTTTCGCCTGCTGTCAGACAGCACCGAGGCCTTCACCGCCCGCGCCGAACTGATCCGTAACGCCCAAAGCAGCCTCGACTTGCAGTACTACATCGTGCATGACGGCATCAGCACGCGCATGTTGATCGAGGAGTTGCTCAAGGCCGCCGACCGGGGCGTGCGGGTGCGGGTACTGCTCGACGACACCGCCAGCGACGGCCTGGACCGCGTCATCGCCACCCTCGCCGCGCATCCGAAAATCCAGATCCGCGTGTTCAATCCGCTGAATCTTGGCCGCAGCACCGGCGTGACCCGTACCGTGGGCCGGCTGTTCAATCTGTCGCAACAACATCGACGCATGCACAACAAGCTGTTGCTGGCGGACAACAGCATGGCCATCGTCGGCGGACGCAATCTGGGGGATGAGTATTACGATGCCAAGCCCAACATGAATTTCACTGACATCGACATGCTCGGTGTCGGCCCCGTCGCCGAGCAACTCGGGCACAGTTTCGACCAGTACTGGAACAGCGCCCTGAGTAAACCGATCGACGAATTCCTGTCGAGCAAACCCACACCCCATGACCTGGAAAACACTCGCGCCCGACTGGAAGAGTCCCTGGCGGAAACGCGCAAACAGAATCACACGCTCTACAAACACCTGATGACCTTCACCACCCACCCACGCCTGGACATCTGGCGCCGCGAACTGATCTGGGCCTGGAACCAGGCATTGTGGGATGCGCCGAGCAAGGTACTGGCCAAGGGCGAACCCGATCCGCAGTTGCTGCTGACCACGCAACTCGCACCTGAACTCAATAACGTCAGCAAAGAGCTGATCATGATCTCGGCCTACTTTGTGCCCGGCCAGCCGGGACTGGTGTACCTGACCGGGCGCGCCGATGCCGGCGTTTCCGTGAGCTTGCTGACCAATTCACTGGAAGCCACGGACGTTCCCGCTGTACACGGTGGTTACGCGCCCTATCGCAGGGCACTGCTGGAGCACGGCGTGAAGCTGTACGAATTGCGTCGCCAACCCGGCGAGGGAGGCGACAGCGGTAGCGGGCGGTATCTTTTTTCCAGCAACGCCTATCACGGCTCTGAATCCAGCCTGCACAGCAAGGCGATGATCTTCGACCAGCAGAAGTCCTTTATCGGCTCGTTCAATTTCGATCCGCGCTCGGTACTGTGGAACACCGAAGTCGGCGTGCTGGTGGACAGTCCGGAGTTGGCCGCACGGGTCCACGAACTGGCACTGCAGGGTATGGCGCCGGCCCTGAGTTATCAGGTGGAGCTGGAAAACGGTCAGATCGTCTGGACCACCGAAGACGACGGAAAAATGCACACCCTGACCAAGGAGCCAGGGAGTTGGTGGCGGCGATTCAATGCGTGGCTGAGCAATACGGTTGGGCTGGAGAAGATGTTGTAGAACCCTCAAAAGATCTTTTGAGCTATGCCGGTTGCGCGGTACCAAACGCCCCTTGCCGCGACACCACGATCAATACGCCCAAGGCCCCCACCGCCATCAGCAACGGCAACGCATGACCGCTGATCCACTGGCTGCCGGCGCCCGCCAGCAGCGGCCCGATCAGACAACCAATCCCCCACAGCTGGGCGATATGGGCGTTAGCCCGCACCAGTGCATCGTCGCGATAACGTTCGCCGATCAGGATCAACGACAAGGTGAATAACCCGCCAGCGCTGGCGCCGAACAACACCCACAGTGGCCAGATCAGCAGCGTGTCGATCAGCATCGGAATCGCCAGACTCGACAGCAGCAAGACGACTGCGCAGCCGGTAAACAATGCACGGCGTGACAAGCGATCGGCCAACGCACCAATCGGCAATTGCAGCACTGCATCGCCGACCACCACCGTACTGACCATCGCCAGGGCGATCTCCGTGGTGAAGCCCTGGCGCAGGCAATAGACCGGCAACAGCGTCAGAATCATCGCCTCGAACGCGGCGAACAGCGACACCGCCCAGGCAATCGCCGGCAGGCCACGGCAGAACTCAAGCAAATCACGCAAGGTCACGCTGCTGGCCTCGCTGCTCGGCGCACCACTGCGCCCCAGCAACAGAAATGGAGCCGCCATCAGCAAACCGACGCCGACCCAAAAACCATAATTGTGCTCGGTGCCAAGGAAGCCCAACAACACCGGCCCGGCCAGCTGACTCAGTGCGTAGCTGCTGCCATACAGCGCCACCAACCGCCCGCGCCATTGCTCGACCACCAGTTGGTTGATCCAGCTTTCACCGATGATGAATACGAGGGTCAGGATCACCCCGATCATCAGGCGCAACACCAACCAGATCGGATAGCTCGGCAACAGCGCCAGCAAACCGATCGAAACCGCCCCGGCCCACAGGCACAGGCGCATCAGATTGGCCGTGCCGAAACGCGCCGCCAGATGGCTGGAGATTTTCGCCCCCAACAGGACACCGATGGCCGGCATCGCCGCCATCACACCAATGGCAAACGAGCCGTAGCCCCAGCTTTCCAGGCGAAACGACACCAGCGGCATGCTGACCCCCAGGGCCAGGCCGACACTCAGGACAGATGCCAAAACGGCGAAATACGTCGCCCAACGCATGTTCCACGCTCCTGTGGATATTTTTATGTACAACACAAAACACTGTGGGAGCGAGCTTGCTCGCGATAGCGGTACAACATTCAACATTGAAGTCGACTGTTACACCGCTATCGCGAGCAAGCTCGCTCCCACAGGGGATCTGCGTCGCTCAGGACGCCCGACTTAACCATCGAGCTCCCTCACTGACTTACAACTTGATCCAGGTCGCCTTCAGCTCGGTGTACTTGTCGAACGCGTGCAGGGACTTGTCGCGACCATTGCCGGACTGCTTGAAGCCACCGAACGGAGCGGTCATGTCGCCGCCATCGTACTGGTTGACCCACACGCTACCGGCACGCAGTGCGCGGGCGGTGAGGTGAGCCTTGGAAATGTCGGCCGTCCAGACCGCAGCGGCCAGGCCATATGGTGTGTCGTTGGCAATGGCGATGGCTTCTTCTGCGCTGTCGAATGCGATGACCGACAGTACCGGGCCGAAGATTTCTTCCTGGGCGATTTTCATCGCGTTGCTCACACCGTCGAAAATCGTCGGCTCAACGTAAGTGCCGCCCGTTTCCTGGAGCGTACGCTTGCCACCGGCCACCAGCTTGGCGCCGTCGGCATGACCGGACTCGATGTAAGACAGCACGGTGTTCATCTGCTGGGTATCAACCAGCGCACCAACGTTGGTCGCCGGGTCCAGCGGGTTGCCCGGCTTCCAGGTTTTCAGCGCTTCGATCACCAGCGGCAGGAATTTATCCTTGATCGAACGCTCCACCAGCAGGCGCGAACCGGCGGTGCAAACTTCGCCCTGGTTAAAGGCGATGGCACCGGCAGCCGCTTCGGCAGCGTCTTGCAGGTTCGGCGCATCGGCGAACACGATGTTCGGGCTCTTGCCGCCTGCTTCGAGCCAGACGCGCTTCATGTTCGACTCGCCGGAGTAGATCAACAGCTGCTTGGCGATCTTGGTCGAACCGGTGAACACCAGGGTGTCGACGTCGTTGTGCAGGGCCAGGGCCTTGCCGACGGTGTGACCGTAACCCGGCAACACGTTCAGAACGCCTTTCGGGATGCCGGCTTCGACAGCCAGCTCAGCGATGCGAATCGCCGTCAGCGGCGATTTTTCCGACGGCTTGAGGATCACCGAGTTACCGGTGGACAGCGCCGGGCCCAGTTTCCAGCACGCCATCATCAGCGGGAAGTTCCACGGCACGATGGCGCCGACCACGCCAACGGGCTCACGAGTCACCAGGCCCAGTTGATCGTGCGGGGTTGCAGCGACTTCGTCGTAGATCTTGTCGATGGCTTCGCCGCTCCAGCTCAGGGCTTGCGCCGCGCCGGGAACGTCGATGTACAGGGAGTCGCTGATCGGCTTGCCCATGTCCAGGGTTTCAAGCAGGGCCAGCTCTTCGGCGTGCTGCTTGAGCAGGCCGGCGAAACGGATCATGGTGGATTTGCGCTTGGTCGGCGCCAGGCGCGACCAGACACCGGAATTGAAGGTGGCGCGGGCGTTTTCCACGGCGCGCTGGGCGWCGGCGGCGTCACAGCTGGCAATCTTGCCCAGCAGACGGCCATCGACCGGGCTGATGCACTCGAAAGTCTCGCCGGAGACGGCGTCGGTGTATTCGCCATTGATATAGGCGCGGCCTTCGATTTTCAGGTCGCGGGCACGTTGTTCCCAGTCGGCACGGGTCAGGGTGGTCATGCGAGTGTCCTCCTCTTATTGATACGACACCCGCGTTCTTCGCGGGCGCTGTCAGGAATTCTGCCCGGCCAGCCTGCTTATCGGCCCAAGGCATCCACCACCCTAAACCAGCCGCCCATAAAGTTTCAATATATTTGACATAACGCCGGCAAATGGCCTTGCGATGTTCATTTTAATAAACATAGACTTTGGGCTGACCAACCACTCGCGCCGTAATCACGGAGGGATAACAACAATGAACATCCAGAACGTCGTCGACTTCAGCCAGGCTACCACCGCCGCCGAACGCTACCGTCCGGACCCGACCAAAGTGCTCAAGGGCGACCCGGAGCAAGCGGTTTACAACCACTACAATAGCCCTTGTGGTCAGTTGAACGCCGGTGTGTGGGAAGGTGCCGTCGGCCAGTGGACGGTGAACTTCACCGAACACGAATACTGCGAAATCGTTCAGGGTGTTTCGGTGCTGCGCGACAGCGACGGCAACGCCAAGACCTTGCGCGCCGGAGACCGCTTCGTCATTCCGGCCGGGTTCAAAGGCACCTGGGAAGTGCTGGAGCCATGCCGCAAGATCTATGTGGCGTTTGAACAGAAGGCTTGAAGATTTCAGGTGTTTGAGCCGGCGAAGAGCCCCTGAAAGCCGACACAAAAACCCTCAGGCAACAAAAAAGGCCCGTATCTCGCGATACGGGCCTTTTTTGTAAGAGGGAAAAATCAATTACTTGATTTTGCCTTCTTTGTAGATCACGTGCTTGCGAACAACCGGATCATATTTCTTGATCTCGATTTTGTCCGGGGTAGTACGCTTGTTCTTGTCGGTAGTGTAGAAGTGACCAGTACCGGCGCTCGAAATCAAACGAATCAATTCACGCATGATTAGCTCCCTTAAACCTTGCCATCGCGGCGAAGTTCGGCCAGCACGACAGTGATGCCACGCTTGTCGATGATACGCATGCCTTTGGCAGATACGCGCAGACGCACAAAACGTTTCTCTTCTTCAACCCAGAAGCGGTGATGCTGCAGGTTCGGCAGGAAACGACGACGGGTTTTGTTGTTTGCGTGGGAAATGTTATTCCCGGTTACCGGACCCTTACCGGTAACTTGACATACTCTAGACATGCCTCAGCCCTCTAAAACCACATGCCCAACCCGGCATGGGTTGGCCGCTTAATCTCTCAGTCATTTGGCGCCAGGCGCCGCGTTTCTTTAGAGGTCTTACCGGCTACACCTACAGTGAAGGAACCGGGCCCCTAGAAAAGAGCRCTGCTTTATACCAGAAAGACTGGAGAGCAACAACATTCGGTGTGCGTTGAATTCACAAAAACCCCGTTTTTCGGACTCCGAGCGCCTTGGACAAAGGCTATCGTCGATGGCGACCGCTCGTCGCAGAGTATCGCTAACCGAGCCAACCAGAGAGTTTGCTCAGCCGTGGCACAGCAAATTCAGTCGCCTATAGTCCCCTTAAAATGAAAAAGGGGATAGTCATTTGCAAAAGAGCCCACTAGGGTAAGCCTTTTCCAGACTGCACTTGCAGATGGGCCTTCGACCTGAAAAGGAAGCCGACCATGCGCCTTGCTGCCCTACCGCTGTTGTTCGCCCCGCTTCTGCTGAGCCCACAGGCCTTTGCCGCCGCCCTGAGCGTCTGCACCGAGGCCAGCCCTGAAGGGTTCGACGTGGTGCAGTACAACTCGCTGACCACCACCAACGCCTCGGCCGATGTGCTGATGAACAGCCTGGTGGACTTCGACACGGCCAGTGGCAAAGTGGTCGCCAGCCTCGCCGACAGCTGGGAAGTCAGCCCCGACGGCCTGACCTACGTCTTCAAGTTGCACCCGCAGGTGAAATTCCATCGCACCGAGTACTTCACCCCGACACGTGACCTGAACGCCGAAGACGTGATTTTCAGCTTCGACCGCATGCTCGACCCGGCCAATGTGTGGCACAAAGTCGCCCAGAGCGGCTTCCCGCATGCGCAATCGATGCAGTTGCCTGCACTGATCAAGAAAATCGACGCCCTTGACCCACAAACCGTGCGCTTCACCCTCGACCACCCGGATTCGACCTTCCTGGCGACCCTGACCATGGGCTTCGCCTCGATCTATTCGGCCGAGTACGCCGACAAACTGATGAAGGCCGGCACGCCTGAGAAGCTCAACAGCCAGCCGATCGGCACGGGGCCGTTCGTATTCACGCGCTTCCAGAAGGACGCCTCGGTTCGCTACAAAGCCAACCCCGAATACTTCGGCGGCAAACCCTCTGTAGATCCGCTGATCTTCGCCATCACGCCGGATGCCAACGTGCGCCTGCAGAAATTGCGCCGTAACGAATGCCAGATCGCCCTGTCGCCCAAGCCTCTGGACGTACAGGAAGCGCTGAAAGAGCCGACCCTGAAAGTCGAAAAGACTGACGCGTTCATGACCGCATTCGTCGGCATCAACAGCCAGCACCCGCCGCTGGACAAGCCAGAGGTGCGTCAGGCCATCAACCTTGCCTTCGACAAGGCCAGCTATGTCAAAGCCGTGTTCGAGGATACTGCCGAGGCGGCCAACGGTCCGTACCCGCCCAACACCTGGAGCTACGCGAAAAACCTGCCGGGCTACCCTCACGACATCGAAAAGGCCAAAGCCTTGATGGCCAAGGCCGGGCTCAAGGACGGCTTCCAGACCACCATCTGGACCCGCCCTTCCGGCAGCCTGCTCAACCCCAACCCGAGCCTAGGTGCGCAACTGCTGCAGTCCGATCTGGCCGAAATCGGCATTCAGGCAGAAATACGCGTGATCGAATGGGGCGAGTTGATCCGCCGCGCCAAGGCCGGTGAACACGACTTGCTGTTCATGGGGTGGGCTGGCGACAACGGTGACCCGGACAACTTCCTCACGCCGCAGTTTTCCTGCGCTGCGGTCAAATCCGGGACCAACTTCGCCCGTTACTGCAACCAGGATCTGGACAAGCTGATCAGCGCCGGCAAGACCACTGGCGAGCAAGGTGTGCGTAGCAAACTCTACGAACAGGCGCAGGCGCAGATCCAGCAACAGGCGTTGTGGCTGCCCCTGGCCCACCCGACTGCTTTCGCGCTGACGCGCAAGGATGTCGAGGGGTACTCGGTCAGCCCGTTTGGGCGGCAGGATTATTCGAAGGTAAACCTCAAATAATCTGACACAACACAAAACCTGTGGGAGCGAGCTTGCTCGCGATAGCGGACTTTCAGGCAACATCAATGCTGAATGTGCCGACGCCATCGCGAGCAAGCTCGCTCCCACAGGGTTCTGCATTCCCCCACCAGATCTACATCCACCCATACTCAGCCATCGACAACGGATCGCCGTCGCCGATGATGAAATGGTCAAGCACCCGCACGTCAATCAACTCCAGCGCCTTTTGCAGGCGCTTGGTCAGCACCCGGTCGGACTGACTAGGGTCGGTGTTACCCGAAGGATGGTTGTGGCAGAGGATCAATGCCGCTGCGTTGTTGGCCAAGGCGCGTTTGACCACCTCTCGCGGATGAACACTGGTGTTGTCGATGGAGCCGCGAAACAGCGTCTCAAACGTCAGCACCTGATGCTTGGAATCGAGAAACAGGCAGCCAAATACCTCGTGTGGCTCGTGTCGCAGCATCGATTTCAGGTACTCACGAACCGCGTGAGGATTCTCCAGTGCCGATTTTTGGCGCGCACGCTCGGCCAGATGACGCCTGCTCATTTCTTGCGCAGCCTGCAACTGTGCAAATTTCGCCGGCCCAAGCCCCAACTGCTTGCTGAACGTTTCCTGATCGGCCTCAAGCAGCAATCGCAGGCTGCCAAACTGATTCAACAGGTGTCGCGCCAAATCCACTGCACTTTTACCCACCACGCCCGTGCGTAAAAAGATCGCCAGCAGTTCGGCATCCGAAAGGCTTCCCGCGCCCTGTTCAAGCAACCTCTCCCGCGGCCGTTCCGCCGCCGGCCAATCGCGAATACTCATAGCACCTCCCTGTCTGTGGGCGCCGCTGTTCCGTAGCGGTCGCTGTGATATCGTAGCCCATCTTTTTTGCGGGCGAATTCACCCTGGGGAGGGGGTTTCGCCACGTAAGTCACCAACGAATTGAAAGGCAGGCCTATGCAGCGGCTGTATCGGAAACGCATTGTTCTGGGCGTCGGCGGCGGTATCGCCGCCTACAAGAGCGCCGACCTGGTTCGCCGCCTGATCGACCAGGGCGCCGAAGTGCGCGTGGTCATGACCCGTGGCGGCGCAGAGTTCATCACCCCACTGACCATGCAGGCCCTGTCCGGGCACCCGGTCCACCTGGACCTGCTGGACCCGGCGGCCGAAGCGGCCATGGGCCACATCGAGCTGGCAAAATGGGCCGACCTGGTGCTGATCGCCCCCGCCACTGCGGACCTGATCGCCCGTCTGGCCCAAGGCATTGCCGACGACCTGCTGACCACGCTGGTGCTGGCCACCGACGCAGTGGTCGCCGTTGCACCGGCAATGAACCAGGCCATGTGGCGCGACCCGGCGACCCAGGCCAACCTGCAAACCCTCGAAAGCCGCGACATCAAGGTCTTCGGCCCAGCCTCCGGCAGCCAGGCCTGCGGCGACGTCGGGCTGGGGCGCATGCTCGAAGCCCTTGAACTGGCCCAGTGCGCCGCCGACTGCTTTCAGCGTCAGGCCCTGACCGGTAAACACGTGCTGATCACGGCCGGTCCGACCCAGGAAAACATCGACCCGGTGCGTTACATCACCAACCATAGTTCCGGGAAAATGGGCTTTGCCCTGGCCGAAGCCGCCGTGGAAGCCGGTGCCCGTGTGACCCTGATCACCGGTCCCGTGCATCTGCCGACCCCGGATCGCGTCACCCGCATCGATGTAGTCAGCGCCCGCGACATGCTCGCTGCCTGCGAAGCGGCGATCCCTTGCGACCTGTTCATCGCCTCGGCAGCCGTTGCGGACTACCGCCCGGAAGTCGTTGCCCCACAGAAACTCAAGAAAGACCCTACGAACGGCGACGGCTTGTTGCTACAGATGGTGCGTAACCCGGACATCCTGGCCACCATCGCCACCCGCCCCGACCGCCCGTTCAGTGTCGGTTTCGCCGCCGAGACCGAACACCTGCTCGATTACGCTGCGCGCAAGCTGAAAGACAAGAACCTCGATTTGATCGTCGCCAACGACGTCGCCAACCCGAGCATTGGCTTCAACAGCGAAGAAAACGCCTGCAGCGTGATCGACCGTGAGCTACACGCCACACTCTTCGCCCAGACCAGCAAGAGCAAGATTGCTCGCCAGCTGATCACTTTTATCGCCGAACGTCTGAACCAGGTTTAATTTACATGCACGCTTTGCAAGCCAAGATCCTCGACCCCCGCATCGGTACCGAATTCCCGCTGCCGCAATACGCCACACCGGGCTCCGCCGGCCTCGACCTGCGCGCCATGCTGGAACAGGACACCGTGATCAAGCCGGGTGAAACCGTGCTGATTCCCACCGGCCTGTCGGTCTATATCGGTGACCCGAACCTGGCGGCGCTGATTCTGCCGCGCTCGGGAATGGGCCATAAGCACGGCATCGTACTGGGCAATCTGGTCGGCCTGATCGACTCCGACTACCAAGGCCCATTGATGGTCTCCTGCTGGAACCGTGGCCAGACCGAATTCACCATGCCGGTCGGCGAGCGCCTGGCGCAACTGGTGCTGGTGCCGGTGGTGCAGGCTCACTTCGAGATGGTTGAAGAGTTTGTTGAAACCGAGCGCGGCACTGGCGGTTTCGGCCATACCGGTACTCGCTGATCCGGTCACGCTCTTCTTGTGGTGGAGGAACGGACTCCCTCGCCACAAAATTCAAATTGTCATCTGCAAGGTTTAGCTCCGAAAATCAAGGCATTGCCCGGTCAAACCCTTGTCGTCAGGCGCGTCATGGCCCTTTCATACCACGAACTCTCTGTGAAAAACGCCGTCATACCCTTCAGTTTGAACCTGCCGCCGAATGAATCGGCGGCCTGTCCAGCCACTTTCGAGATGGAGCATTTCCACAGATGAACACCCCGGCCAAAGTCGCACCCAAGTTCCCTGACAGCATCTTCCGCGCCTATGACATTCGCGGCACCGTTCCGGAATTCCTGAACGCTGAAACCGCTTACTGGATCGGCCGCGCCGTCGGCTCCCAAAGCCTGGCCCAGGGCGAGCCAAACGTTTCCGTCGGTCGCGATGGCCGCTTGTCCGGCCCGGAACTGGTCGCACAACTGATCAAAGGCATCGCTGACAGCGGCTGCCACGTCAGTGATGTCGGCCTGGTCCCGACTCCGGCGCTCTACTACGCCGCCAACGTACTGGCCGGCAAATCCGGCGTGATGCTTACCGGCAGCCACAACCCGTCGAACTACAACGGCTTCAAGATCGTCATTGCCGGCGACACCTTGGCCAACGAACAGATCCAGGCCCTGCATGACCGCCTCAAGACCAACAACCTGAGCAGCGGCCAGGGCAGCATCACCCAGGTCGAGATCCTTGACCGCTACACCACCGAAATCGTCCAGGACATCAAGCTGGCCCGTCGCCTGAAAGTGGTCGTCGACTGCGGCAACGGCGCGGCCGGCGTGATCGCCCCGCAGCTGATCGAAGCGCTGAACTGCGAAGTCATCCCGCTGTTTTGCGAAGTCGACGGGAATTTCCCCAACCACCACCCGGACCCGGGCAAGCCTGAAAACCTCGTGGACCTGATCAACAAGGTCAAGGAAACCAAGGCCGATATCGGCCTGGCCTTCGACGGCGATGGCGACCGCGTCGGCGTGGTGACCAACACCGGCAGCATCGTTTACCCGGACCGCCTGCTGATGCTGTTCGCCCGCGACGTCGTGGCGCGCAACCCGGGCGCCGAGATCATCTTCGACGTCAAATGCACCCGCCGCCTGATACCGCTGATCAAGGAATAYGGTGGCCGGTCGTTAATGTGGAAGACCGGTCACTCGTTGATCAAAAAGAAAATGAAACAATCCGGCGCCCTGTTGGCCGGCGAAATGAGCGGGCACATCTTCTTCAAGGAGCGCTGGTTCGGTTTCGACGACGGCATTTACAGCGCCGCGCGCTTGCTGGAGATCCTCAGCAAGGAAAAATCCTCGGCCGAAGAGCTGTTCGCGACCTTCCCGAACGATATTTCTACGCCGGAAATCAATATCCATGTGACCGAAGAGAGCAAATTCAGCATCATTGATGCATTGCACGATGCGCAGTGGGGCGAAGGCGCTGACCTGACCACCATTGACGGCGTGCGAGTCGACTATGCCAAAGGCTGGGGCCTGGTACGCGCATCCAACACCACACCGGTGCTGGTGCTGCGTTTCGAGGCCGATGACGAGGCTGAACTGCAACGCATCAAGGATGTGTTCCACATCCAGCTCAAGCGCGTTGCACCTGATCTCCAACTACCGTTCTGATTCACCCGGAGCCCTGAATGACCCTCGAACGCGAAGCCGCCGCCAACACCGCCAAGGTCCTGTCCGAAGCGCTACCTTACATCCGCCGTTATGTCGGCAAGACCCTGGTGATCAAATACGGCGGCAACGCGATGGAAAGCGAGGAGCTGAAAACCGGCTTCGCCCGCGACATCGTGCTGATGAAGGCCGTGGGCATCAACCCGGTGGTGGTTCACGGTGGCGGCCCGCAAATCGGTGACCTGCTCAAGCGCCTGTCGATCGAGAGCCATTTCGTCGACGGCATGCGCGTCACCGACGCCGCGACCATGGACGTGGTGGAAATGGTCCTCGGCGGCCAGGTCAACAAGGACATCGTCAACCTGATCAACCGTCATGGCGGCAGCGCCATCGGCCTGACCGGTAAAGACGCCGAGCTGATTCGCGCGAAGAAGCTGACCGTTACCCGCCAGACCCCGGAAATGACCACCCCGGAAATCATCGACATTGGCCATGTGGGCGAAGTGGTCGGGATCAACACCGATCTGCTGAACCTGCTGGTCAAGGGCGATTTCATTCCGGTGATCGCACCCATCGGTGTCGGTGCCAACGGCGAGTCGTACAACATCAACGCTGACCTGGTGGCCGGTAAAGTCGCCGAAGCATTGAAAGCCGAGAAGCTGATGCTGCTGACCAACATTGCCGGCCTGATGGACAAGTCGGGCACGGTCCTGACCGGCCTGACGACCCAGCAAGTCGACGACCTGATCGCCGACGGCACCATCTACGGCGGCATGCTGCCGAAGATCCGTTGCGCACTGGAAGCGGTCCAGGGCGGTGTGGGCAGCTCGCTGATCATCGACGGGCGCGTGCCGAACGCGATCCTGCTGGAAATCTTCACCGATACCGGGGTGGGCACCCTGATCAGCAATCGCAAGCGTCCTTAAGCGATAGCGCAAACAAGAAGACTCCGCTCGGCCTGGCTGAGCGGGGTCTTTTTTTGCCCACGATCCCTG
This sequence comes from Pseudomonas sp. P4_C3, assembly GCF_056402075.1. Taxonomy (NCBI): domain Bacteria; kingdom Pseudomonadati; phylum Pseudomonadota; class Gammaproteobacteria; order Pseudomonadales; family Pseudomonadaceae; genus Pseudomonas; species Pseudomonas sp. P4_C3. The sequence continues at coordinate 107,423 of NZ_JBFUIC010000002.1, read as the reverse complement.
TAGGAGCGAGCTTGCTCGCGATGGACGTCAGAACACCGCGATTCCTCAGTCATTCCGCGTTATCGTTGAAGTTTTTCGCGAGCAAGCTCGCTCCTACAGGGGCTAGCGTCAGACGCCGAACTGGGCGCGGTAGGCTTCCACGGCCGGCAGATGCTGCTTGAGCTGCGGGTCATCAGCCAGGAACTCCAGCACCTGATTCAGCGAAACGATGCTGATCACCGGGATGCCGAAGTCACGCTCGACCTCCTGGATCGCCGACAATTCGCCGTTGCCACGCTCCTGACGGTTCAGGGCGATCAGCACGCCAGCGGCCTTGGCGCCGTCCTGGGAAGCGATGATTTGCATCACTTCACGGATCGCGGTGCCAGCGGTGATTACGTCGTCGATGATCAGCACATCGCCGGTCAACGGTGCGCCGACCAGGCTGCCGCCTTCGCCGTGGGCCTTGGCTTCCTTGCGGTTGAAGCACCATGGCAGGTCACGGTTGTGATGTTCAGCCAGCGCCACGGCGGTGGTCGCCGCCAACGGGATGCCCTTGTAGGCCGGGCCAAACAGCACGTCGAACGCAATGCCGCTTTCAGCAATGGCGGCGGCGTAGAAACGCCCCAGTTGCGCCAGAGCCGAGCCCGAGTTGAACAAGCCGGCGTTGAAGAAGTAAGGACTGGTACGCCCGGACTTCAGGGTGAACTCACCGAAGCGCAAAACGCCGCGATCGATGGCAAAACGAATGAAATCGCGCTGATACGCTTGCATGAAAAAAACCCCAAATACCACGGATTTAGCTAATTAGCTTGACGCCGTGTATCATACACGCACGCGATTTTTGGGGCCATTTATGCGGATCATCAGTGTGAACGTCAATGGTATTCAGGCTGCAGTCGAGCGTGGTTTGCTCAGTTGGCTGCAAGCACAGAATGCCGACGTCATCTGCCTGCAGGACACCCGTGCCTCCGCCTTTGAACTGGATGACCCAGCCTTCCAACTGGATGGCTACTTCCTTTATGCCTGCGATGCCGAAGTCCCTGCCCAAGGCGGCGTGGCTTTGTATTCGCGGTTGCAACCGAAGGCTGTCATCAGCGGTCTCGGTTTCGAGACGGCCGACCGCTACGGGCGCTACCTGCAAGCCGATTTCGACAAGGTCAGCATCGCGACCTTGCTGCTCCCTTCGGGGCAGAACGGCGATGAAGACTTGAACCAGAAGTTCAAGCTAATGGACGACTTCGCCCGTTATCTGGATAAACAGCGACGCAAACGTCGCGAGTACATTTATTGTGGCTCGCTGTACGTGGCGCAACAGAAGCTGGATATCAAGAACTGGCGCGACAGCCAGCAATCTCCGGGCTTCCTGGCACCTGAACGTGCCTGGATGGACGAGATTGTCGGCAACATGGGTTATGTCGACGCCCTGCGGGAAGTCAGCCGTGAAGGCGACCAGTACAGCTGGTGGCCGGACAACGAACAGGCGGAGATGCTCAACCTCGGTTGGCGCTTCGACTATCAACTGCTGACCCCGGGCCTGCGCCGCTTCGTACGCAGTGCACGCCTGCCACGCCAGCCGCGGTTCTCGCAACACGCGCCGCTGATCGTGGACTACGACTGGACGCTGACGATCTAAGTGATTTTTCACTGAACAGTCTGATAGACGGTCGAAAAAATGCCCGTATCGCAAGATACGGGCATTTTTTATGCATTCTATTCAGGGGGGCCCAACGGCCTGAACTTCAAACCGCGGCGAAAAACGGCAGTGCAAGGTACAACTTGATCACGATGACATTAATGATGTCGATGAAGAAAGCGCCCACCATAGGCACCACCAGGAACGCTATCTGCGAAGGCCCGTAGCGCTGTGTTACCGCTTGCATGTTAGCGATGGCCGTTGGCGTGGCACCCAGTCCAAAACCGCAGTGCCCTGCCGCCAGTACAGCCGCATCGTAGTTACTGCCCATCATCCTGAACGTCACAAAAATCGCGAACAGTGCCATGACCAGCGTTTGCGCAGCCAGGATGATGAAGATCGGCAAAGCCAGTGCAGCCAGATCCCACAGTTTGAGTGACATCAGAGCGATCGCCAGAAACAGCGACAAGCTGACGTTCCCCAGCACTGAGACTTCACGCTCAAACACCTGATACACGCCAAGCGCCGAAAGCCCGTTCCGTAAAAGCACGCCCACGAACAACACGCAAACAAACGTTGGCAACTCAAATGCGGTCCCCTGAAGCCACCCATTCAGGAGTGAGCCCGCCAGCAGGCTGACAGCGATCAAAGCCAATGTCTCGACTAGCGAAAACGACGTGATCGAGCGCTCTTTGTTCGGTTGTTCAAAGCCCTTGGGCAACCGTGGCTTTTCCTGCTCGCAGCCGGGTGTCTGGACACGACTGATGAGCAGGCGGGCAACAGGCCCACCGATCAAACCGCCCAGCACCAGGCCAAACGTCGCAGAGGCCATGGCCAGTTCAGAGGCAGACGCCAGACCGAACTTCTCGCTGAACGTCGCCCCCCACGCAGCACCTGTACCGTGGCCGCCTGCCAAGGTAATCGAGCCTGTCAGCAAGCCCATCAAGGGGTCGAGCCCCAGCACCGTTGCAAGCCCGATACCCATCGCATTCTGGATCACCAGAAGTCCGACAACCGCCAGCAAAAAGATCCCCACGACGCGCCCGCCCTTCTTCAGGCTGGCGAAGTCTGCACTCAAGCCGATGGTGGCAAAAAACGCCAACATCAAGGGAGTTTGCAGCGAGGTATCAAATCGGATTTCGAAATCGAGGGTTCTCAAAGCCAGAAGACCCAAGGCAACCACCAGGCCGCCTGCTACAGGTTCCGGGATATTATAAGTACGTAAAAAGCCGACACGTGAGACAAGAGCGCGTCCCAGCAAAAGTACTAAAGAGGCGGCGACAAGCGTTCCATAAAAATCGAGCTGAAGCATTTGGGATATTCTTGCTTTTACATTCAGGGGCGAACTTTTTACCTGGACACGCCTCTTGAACAGGTTGATCCATCTCAACACTGACTAGTATTGGATTCAGAGACCGTCAATGGTCCGAATATATCGAAATATTTCTTTATAAATATTACTTGCGGAAACTTTATCAATCGCCAAGTCTCATTGCCAAGCATACAAGCCGTACTGAGTCTTGCAGTTTGTGACTAAACGTGTAAGGAGTTTTATTTGCACGAATGAACTTCATTTGAATAGCGAGCGACCAAGTACGCAACATTAGAGATTAATCTGATTGCAAAAATACAAATGCCCCGACATGTCGGGGCATTTGTATTGAACTGCGCTTAAAACAGCGCCAGCGTCCTGGCTTACTTGATCAACCGCCAGGTGAACGGATACCGATAAGGCTGCCCTTCATTGGCCTTCACCCCGGCAATGATCGTCAGCACCAGCGCACCGATCGCGATCAGGCCAAACAGGAAGAACCCGATAATCACCACCATCAGCAAGAAGCAAATGGCCGAGGCAATGGCGACGGAGATCTGAAAGTTCAGCGCTTCCTTGCCCTGGGCATCGATGAACGGGTCCATCTCGCGTTTCATCTGCCAGAGAATCAGCGGGCCGATGATCGTGCCAAACGGAATCCAGATCCCCAGCAAGGCGGACAAGTGGCAAAACATGGCCCACTGACGCACCTCTTGGCTCGGCGTGGGCAGTGGCAGTTGCTCGTCACTCATGGTGTCCTCCTTGCCTGGAGCAGTCCGGTCAGTCAGCCAATGCGGCCTTTTGCAGTTCGAAGATCTCGTTCATGCCTTTCTTCGCCAGCTCGAGCATGGCGTTCAACTCTTCAGGCTGGAACGGCGCGCCTTCGGCAGTGCCCTGGACTTCAATGAAACCACCAGCGCTGGTCATCACCACGTTCAGGTCCGTCTCGGCGGCCGAGTCTTCCAGGTAGTCGAGGTCAAGCACAGGCTCACCCTTGTACATGCCCACGGAAACAGCAGCGATCATCTGCTTGACCGGGTCACCCCCCTTCAGACCGCCACGCTTCTTGATGACTTTCAAGGCATCGATCAGCGCAACCATGGAGCCGGTGATCGAAGCCGTGCGGGTGCCGCCATCGGCCTGGATCACATCGCAGTCGACGTACAGGGTGACGTCGCCCAGCTTGGACATGTCCAGCGCAGCGCGCAGGGAGCGACCGATCAGACGCTGGATTTCCAAGGTGCGACCGCCTTGCTTGCCACGGCTGGCTTCACGCTGGTTACGCTCGCCGGTAGCGCGCGGCAGCATGCCGTACTCGGCTGTCAACCAACCCTGGCCCTGGCCTTTCAGGAAACGCGGTACGCCCGGCTCAACGCTGACGGTGCAGATGACCTTGGTATCACCGAACTCGACCAGCACAGAACCCTCGGCGTGTTTGGTGTAGTTGCGGGTGATGCGGATCGAGCGGAGCTGATCGGCAGCGCGACCACTTGGACGTATCATAGGGAGTACCTGTACTGGGGACGGAAAACTGCGGAGCATTATAGAGCCGACGGCCGCCACTGGGCACTTCTAAAAAATTCCGCCGACGACCGAGGGCTCTGTACCGCGCGTCGGTGCAGGCCTGCCGTTCTTTGTCACACCGTGTGTTTGGGCGCATCCGCGTCACTGCGCTACAATCCTGCGCCTTTGCTGCCAGTCGGCTTTAATTCATTGATATCGGATTCCCGGAACCTCGGTTCGGTGCCGATCTGCATTGCGAGGTACCGCCATGGTGCACAGCATGACCGCCTTCGCCCGCGTCGAAAACGCCGGCGTCCAGGGCACCCTGAGCTGGGAGCTGCGGTCGGTCAACAGCCGCTACCTGGAACCCCACCTGCGCCTGCCGGAGTCCTTTCGCGACCTCGAGGGCGCTGTTCGTGAAGCCCTGCGCCAGGGTATATCGCGGGGCAAGCTCGAATGCACCCTGCGCTTCACCGAAGAAAACACCGGCAAAGCGCTGCAAATCGATCAGGAGCGCGCCGCGCAACTGGTCGCCGCCGCCGAGACCATCGCCAGCCTGATCAAGAACCCGGCCGCGCTGAACCCGCTGGAAGTCCTGGCCTGGCCCGGCGTACTGGTAGGCGACGCAATCGACCCGCAAGCCTTGAACGCCGAAGCGCTGGCACTGTTCAATCAGGGTCTCAAGGAACTGAAGGCCGGCCGCGAGCGCGAAGGCGCGGAGCTGGCGCGGCTGATCAACGAGCGCCTGAGCTCCATCGAAGAAGACGTGGTGACCTTGCGCGAACTGGTCCCGCAAATGCTCGCCACCCAGCGCCAGAAAGTCCTCGACCGCTTCGCCGACATGAAGGCCGAGATGGACCCGCAGCGCCTGGAGCAGGAAATGGTCATGCTCGCGCAAAAAAGCGACGTCGCCGAAGAACTGGATCGCCTGAGTACTCACATCATCGAAGTTCGCCGGGTGCTCAAATCCGGCGGCGCCGCCGGTCGGCGCCTGGACTTCCTGATGCAGGAACTCAACCGCGAAGCCAATACACTGGGCTCCAAAGCCTTCGACCCGCGCAGCACCCAGGCTGCGGTCAACCTCAAGGTGTTGATCGAGCAGATGCGCGAACAAGTGCAGAATATTGAGTAAGGCTACCCCGACATGACACACAGCACCGGCACCCTGTACATCATTTCCGCCCCTTCGGGCGCGGGCAAGAGCAGCCTGGTCAAGGCCCTGACCGACGCCAATCCGGAGATCCGCGTCTCGGTCTCCCACACCACCCGCGCCATGCGCCCCGGTGAAGTGAATGGCGTGAACTATCACTTCGTCGACCGCAGCGAGTTCGTGAAGATGATCGAACACGGGGATTTTCTTGAGCGCGCCGAAGTGTTCGGCAATCTCTACGGCACGTCGCAAAGCCACCTGCAGCAGACACTGGACGAAGGCCACGACCTGATTCTGGAAATCGACTGGCAAGGTGCCGAGCAAGTGCGCAAGCTGATGCCTCAGGCCCGCTCGATCTTCATTCTGCCACCGTCATTGCAGGCCCTGCACCAGCGCCTGACCAATCGCGGCCAGGACAGTGACGAAGTCATTGACGGCCGGATGCGCGAAGCCGTCAGCGAAATGAGCCACTACGTCGACTACGACTACCTGATCATCAACGACGATTTCGCCCACGCGCTGCACGATCTGAAGGCGATTTTCCGCGCCAATCAGCTGATTCAAAAGCGTCAGCAGCAGCGTCACGGCAAATTGCTGGCTGAATTGCTCGGTTAATCAGCTCTTCCCAAAACCGCTGCAAGGGCTTTACATTGGCACTTGCAGCGCGTTGTGGGGCTTGGTCAAAAAATCAGCGCTTCCCTAATCGCTGGTGATTTTTTAAACTGTTGAGTCCGCTCGCCCATCCGGGCAGCGCGCATATTGCATTTGCTACGAGGAAGACCATGGCCCGCGTAACCGTTGAAGACTGCCTAGAACACGTGGATAACCGCTTTGAGCTGGTCATGCTCTCTACCAAGCGTGCCCGTCAACTGGCCACCGGGGGCAAAGAGCCGAAAGTAGCATGGGAAAACGACAAGCCTACCGTCGTCGCCCTGCGCGAAATCGCTGAAGGCCTGATCGACTACGCAGCTATCGCCGAAGCCGAAATCGTTGAAGATGAACCGCTTTTTGCTGCATTCGAGGACGAGTCCAACGAGGCCGTCTAAGCCTATGCCTGGTCGACGTAGCACGGCGCGGGATAAAAGCTTACGGCAGGAGATATCATGCCGAGCATAGACGCCCTCGCCGATCGCTTATCGACCTACCTCGGCAACGACCAGGTCAACCTGGTCCGCCGAGCGTATTTCTACGCCGAACAAGCCCACGACGGCCAACGCCGCCGTAGCGGCGAGGCGTACGTCACGCACCCACTCGCGGTTGCGAATATTCTTGCCGACATGCACATGGACCATCAGAGCCTGATGGCTGCAATGCTGCATGACGTGATCGAAGACACCGGTATCGCCAAGGAAGCGCTGCAAGCGCAGTTCGGCGAAACCGTGGCCGAACTGGTCGACGGGGTCAGCAAACTGACCCAGATGAACTTCGAGACCAAGGCCGAGGCACAAGCCGAAAACTTCCAGAAAATGGCCATGGCCATGGCCCGCGACATTCGCGTGATCCTGGTCAAGCTGGCCGACCGCCTGCACAACATGCGCACCCTGGAAGTGTTGTCCGGCGAAAAACGCCGACGCATCGCCAAGGAAACCCTGGAAATTTATGCGCCCATCGCCAACCGGCTGGGCATGCACGCCATCCGCATAGAATTCGAAGACCTCGGCTTCAAGGCCATGCACCCGATGCGTTCCGCGCGGATCTACCAGGCGGTCAAACGCGCCCGGGGCAACCGCAAGGAAATCGTCAACAAGATTGAAGAGTCCTTGAGCCACTGCCTGGCCATCGATGGCATCCAGGGCGAGGTCAGCGGCCGGCAGAAACACCTCTACGGCATCTACAAGAAAATGCGCGGCAAGCGTCGGGCCTTCAACGAGATCATGGACGTCTACGCGTTCCGGATCATCGTCGACAAGGTCGATACCTGCTACCGCGTGCTGGGCGCTGTACATAATTTGTACAAGCCACTGCCGGGACGCTTCAAGGATTACATCGCGATCCCCAAGGCCAACGGCTATCAGTCGCTGCACACCACGCTGTTCGGCATGCACGGCGTACCGATCGAGATCCAGATCCGCACCCGCGAAATGGAAGAGATGGCCAACAACGGCATCGCCGCCCATTGGCTGTACAAGTCCAGCGGTGACGAGCAGCCGAAAGGCACTCACGCCCGCGCCCGCCAGTGGGTCAAAGGCGTGCTGGAAATGCAGCAACGCGCCGGCAACTCACTGGAATTCATCGAAAGTGTGAAGATCGACCTGTTCCCGGACGAGGTCTACGTGTTCACGCCCAAAGGCCGGATCATGGAGCTGCCCAAGGGCTCTACGGCGGTCGACTTCGCTTACGCGGTACACACCGACGTCGGCAACAGCTGCATCGCCTGCCGGATCAATCGTCGACTCGCACCGCTGTCCGAACCGCTGCAAAGCGGCTCCACGGTCGAGATCGTCAGCGCTCCCGGCGCGCGGCCGAACCCGGCCTGGCTCAACTTCGTGGTCACCGGCAAGGCGCGCACGCACATCCGCCACGCACTGAAGCTGCAACGCCGCTCCGAATCCATCAGCCTCGGCGAACGCCTGCTGAACAAGGTCCTCAACGGTTTCGACAGCGCGCTGGAGAAAATCCCGGCCGAACGCGTCAAGGCCATGCTTATCGAGTACCGTCTCGAACTGATCGAAGATTTGCTCGAAGACATCGGTCTGGGCAATCGCATGGCCTATGTGGTGGCCCGCCGACTGCTGGGCGAAGGCGAACATTTGCCAAGTCCGGAAGGCCCGCTGGCGATTCGCGGCACCGAGGGCCTGGTGCTCAGCTACGCCAAGTGCTGCACGCCGATCCCGGGCGACCCGATTGTCGGTCACCTGTCTGCCGGCAAAGGCATGGTCGTGCACCTGGATAATTGCCGCAACATCAGCGAAATCCGGCACAACCCGGAAAAATGCATCCAGCTCTCGTGGGCCAAGGATGTCACCGGCGAATTCAACGTCGAGCTGCGCGTCGAGCTGGAGCACCAGCGCGGCCTGATCGCCCTGCTGGCCAGCAGCGTCAACGCGGCCGACGGCAATATCGAGAAAATCAGCATGGACGAACGCGATGGTCGCATCAGCGTGGTCCAGTTGGTGGTCAGCGTGCACGACCGCGTGCACCTGGCCCGCGTGATCAAGAAACTGCGCGCCTTGTCCGGGGTGATTCGCATCACCCGCATGCGTGCATAGCTCGCCAACTCATTACAAGGAGTCATACATGACCAAGACTGTTATCACCAGCGACAAGGCCCCGGCCGCCATCGGTACTTACTCCCAGGCGATCAAGGCTGGCAACACCGTTTACATGTCGGGTCAGATTCCCCTGGACCCAAAAACCATGGAACTGGTTGAAGGCTTCGAAGCCCAGACCGTTCAGGTGTTCGAGAACCTCAAGGCCGTGGCCGAAGCCGCTGGCGGTTCGTTCAAGGACATCGTCAAGCTGAACATCTTCCTCACCGACCTGAGCCACTTCGCCAAGGTCAACGAGATCATGGGCAAGTACTTCGACCAGCCTTACCCTGCCCGCGCCGCCATCGGTGTAGCAGCCCTGCCAAAGGGTTCGCAGGTTGAAATGGATGCCATCCTGGTCATCGAGTAATGCGTGCGGCGCAGCCCAAGGCTGCGTCGACTGCTCTGCTGTAAAGAAAGTTTGAAAGGATTCCACCATGCGCAACGCGCTTGCTCTCTCGCTGCTCGCCCTGTTCCTGGGCGGATGTGCCAGCAACCCTGCCGACCGTGACATCAGCGGCACCTGGATCAACCAGATGGCGATTGACGCTGCATCCAAAGGTGTCCCCCTGCGCGAAGCGCTCCAGGCCAATGGCCCGAACCTGGAATGGGACATCAACACCAAGGCTGGTCAGGCCCGCTACACCAACGGTTTTGAAAATGTCGACGGCAAGCTGCTGGGTGAAGAGTCCGGCGCCTGGAAAGTCGACTTTTATGGCAGCTCGGCCAGTGAGTTGAAGCGTGACGGCAAGCAACTGAGCCAGTCCGCCAGCGACAATGAGCCTGAGCAAGTCTTCGACCGCGTACAGATCCAGGTACCGGATGGCGCACCGATGGGCGCCAGCTTCGAACGTGCGCTGTATTCAGCCTACATGGGCGGCGGCTGGACAATCGTCAACGGCCCAGGCGAAGGCAACACGGTTCAATTCCAGGCCGATGGCCAGGTGACCGGCCTGCCAGGCAGCGACCGCTATGCGCTGTGCCTGGCCGGCGATTGCGCATCCATGAGCGGCGGCAACGACAACATGTGGCTGCAACAAAATGGCCAGGGCAACGCCTGGATCTTTGCGCGAAAGGGCAAAGAGCTGGAGATTTTCCAGACCGTGAACACGGCGCAGGCTGACGAGATGCCCTCGTTTACGCCGGGCGAGCGCAAGTGGTTGCTCGAGAAGCAATAACCTACGCATAACCCATGTGGGAGCGGGCCTGCTCGCTCCCACAGTTGTTTCAGGGTGCCTGAAGGTCAGCAGCGCCCTTCAATGATCGCCGCATACCCCTCGCGAAAACTCGGGTACTTCGGCGTCCAGCCCAAGGCTTTAGCCCGCGCATTACTGCAGCGTTTGCTGCCAGTGCGACGCACGCTGTCGTCATCGGCCCATTCAGTCACACCCAGATACTCACGCAACCAGCCCACCACATCGGCCAGCGCTGCCGGTGCGTCATCGACGCCGATGTAGATATCATCCAGCGCCACACCACGTCGATCCGCCTCAAGCAGGCACGCTATCAACCCCGCGGCATCGTCCGCATGAATCCGGTTGGCATACAACGGTGGTTCGACCGCTACGCGATAACCCCGGCGCACCTGCGTCAGCAGCCATTCACGGCCAGGGCCGTAAATGCCGGTCAAGCGCACGATACTGGCCGGAATGCCGCTTTTAAGGGCAAGTTGCTCGGCTTCGAGCATCACACGTCCGGAATAACCTGCCGCCACGGCTGGCGAAGTTTCGTCGACCCACTCGCCCTCCTGTTGCCCGTAAACACTGCTACTGGAAACAAACAACAGGCGATTGGGCACCTGCCCGTAGTCGTTCAGCCACTCCAGCACATGCTCCAGGCCCTGGACATAGGCAGCACGGTAACCGGCTTCATCGTGATCGGTGGCCGCCGCGCAATACACCAGGTAATCCACGGCGCCAATTGGCCAAGTGGCCGGGCAATCTTTGTTGAACAGGTCACCAGCAACACCGATAACGCCGTTGGGCAGGCGTGAAACGTCGCGTCGCAGACCATGGACCTCCCACCCCGTCGCCAGCAATTGTGTGGCCAGGCGGCTGCCGACATCACCGCAGCCGGCGATCAAAACAGTAGGCGCAGACATCAGAAAACTCCCATCGGAAAGCCACAGACTAGCGCCGGCAATAGATAGGCGGCTAGCAATGCAGGAAAAAAAGAGACGCTATTACTTCTGTTAACAAGAATTAATTGCAATAATGCGCCCCACTTTTGTTCTCGGCCTTTCGAGGCCTGGAAGAACATCACCCGTTTTTTCTCTCAGGTCCGGCCAGCATGACACGTAATCAATTCTCCGCTTCGCCAACCAAACGACCTCGCGCCTGGAGCGCGGTGGCCGCCCTGCTCCTCAGCCTGATGCTCGCGCCAGTCGCCGCTTTCGCCGATGCCCAGGCGCCAGCCACACCAGCCGCCACCGCACCTGCTCCGGCCGATCACGCCACACCGGCAGAAACGCTGGGTGAAGACGCCCCTGAAGTCCTCGAAGCCGACAACACTCTGGGCATGGCCCATGACCTGTCGCCGTGGGGCATGTACAAGAACGCCGACATCATCGTAAAAATCGTGATGATCGGCCTGGCCATCGCCTCGATCATCACCTGGACCATCTGGATCGCCAAGGGTCTTGAGCTGATGGGCGCCAAGCGTCGTCTGCGCGGTGAAATCGCCCAACTGAAAAAATCCGCCTCCCTCAAGGAAGCCAGCGCCACTGCGGCGAAGGAAGGCACCCTGGCCAACCTGCTGGTGCACGACGCCCTCGAAGAGATGCGCCTGTCGGTCAACAGCCGCGAGAAGGAAGGCATCAAGGAACGCGTGAGCTTCCGTCTTGAGCGCCTGGTCGCGGCCTGCGGTCGTAACATGAGCAGCGGCACCGGCGTACTCGCCACCATCGGTTCCACTGCCCCGTTTGTCGGCCTGTTCGGCACCGTTTGGGGCATCATGAACAGCTTCATCGGCATTGCCAAGACCCAGACCACCAACCTCGCCGTCGTCGCTCCCGGCATCGCCGAAGCCCTGTTGGCTACCGCGCTGGGCCTGGTTGCAGCGATCCCTGCGGTCGTGATCTACAACGTCTTTGCCCGCTCCATTGCCGGTTACAAGGCTCAGGTGTCCGACGCGTCGGCACAGGTCCTGCTGCTGGTCAGCCGCGACCTCGACCACCAGCCTGAGCGCAGCTCGCAACCGCACATGGTGAAAGTGGGGTAATCGGCCATGGGCCTGCATTTGAAAGAAGGGGCAGACGACGATCTGTCCGAAAACCACGAAATCAACGTCACGCCGTTCATCGACGTGATGCTGGTGCTGTTGATCATCTTCATGGTGGCGGCCCCACTGGCCACCGTGGACATCAAGGTCGACCTGCCCGCCTCGACCGCCAAGCCGGCGCCGCGGCCAGAGAAACCGGTGTTCCTCAGCGTCAAGGCTGACCAGCGCCTGTTCCTCGGCGAAGACGAGGTGAAAGCCGAAGCACTCGGCGCCACGCTCGACGCCAGGACCCAGGGCAAGAAAGACACGACGATCTTCTTCCAGGCCGACAAAGGCGTGGATTACGGCGACCTGATGAGCGTGATGGACAACCTGCGCTCCGCCGGTTACCTGAAGGTGGGTCTGGTCGGTCTCGAGACGGCAGCCAAGAAATGATCACGACGCGCCATAAGCTGACGCGTTACAGCGGTAGCCTGGCAGTAGTGCTGGGTGTTCACGCGCTGGCCATCGCGCTGGCGCTGAACTGGTCCGGCCGTCCGCCCATCGAATTGCCCCCTCAGGCAATGATGGTCGAACTGGCACCGGTTCCTGCCCCGCCACCGCCTGCTCCGCCGAAGGTCGTCACCCCGCCGCAGCCACCGGCTCCGGTTGAAGAACTGCCGATACCCAAGCTCGCCGAAGCGCCGAAAGCTGAAATTGCCGTGCCCAAGCCGGTCAAACCCAAGCCGAAGCCGCAGCCGCCCAAGCCGGTAGAGAAGAAACCCGAACCGCCGAAAGAAAAGCCGGCCGAAGAGAAACCAGCCGAAACGCAACAGACTCAAACGCCAACGGAGAAATCCGCCCAGCCTGCGCCCGGCCCTTCGTCAGCTCAACTGGCGGCCAAGGCCAACTGGCAAGGCACCTTGCTGGCGCACCTGCAGAAGTACAAGAAGTACCCTGCAAGTGCCCAGGCGCGGGGCAAGGAAGGCATGAACCGTCTGCGTTTCGTCGTGGATGCCGAAGGCAATGTGTTGTCGTTTGAGCTGGTCGGCGCCTCGGGCACTGCCGATCTGGACCGGGCCACCCTGGAAATGATCCGCCGCGCTCAACCGCTGCCCAAACCACCGGCCGACATGCTGACCAATGGCTCCATCGAAATTGTTGCCCCCTTTGTTTACTCGCTGGAAAAACGCCGGCGTTAACAATCAAAAGATCGCAGCCTTCGGCAGCTCCTACACAGGTTGATGTAATCCCTGTAGGAGCTGCCGAAGGCTGCGATCTTTTTTGCCTTTCGCATTGCCCGGTGTCACTCGACACGTACAGTCTGATAACGTGCGTCTATCGATTGCAGCCGGTATGCTTGGCCCGCAACTTCATGGACGCTTGCTATGACTCTTACAGAATTACGCTACATCGTTACCCTCGCCCAAGAGCAGCACTTCGGCCACGCGGCCGAGCGTTGCCACGTCAGCCAGCCGACCCTTTCGGTGGGCKTGAAAAAGCTTGAAGACGAACTCGGTGTGCTGATTTTCGAGCGCAGCAAAAGCGCCGTGCGCCTGACCCCGGTCGGCGAAGGCATCGTCGCCCAGGCGCAGAAAGTGCTGGAACAAGCCCAGGGCATCCGCGAACTGGCCCAGGCCGGCAAGAACCAACTGACCGCCCCTCTGAAAGTCGGCGCGATCTACACCGTCGGGCCGTACCTGTTTCCGCATCTGATTCCGCAACTGCACCGGGTCGCCCCGCAGATGCCGTTGTACATCGAAGAAAACTTCACCCACGTGCTGCGCGACAAACTGCGCAACGGCGAGCTCGACGCGATCATCATCGCGCTGCCGTTCAATGAAGCCGACGTGCTGACCCTGCAACTCTACGACGAGCCGTTCTACGTGCTCATGCCAGCGCAGCACCCGTGGACGCAAAAAGATTCCATCGACGCCAGCCTGCTCAACGACAAGAGCTTGCTGCTGCTCGGCGAAGGTCACTGCTTCCGCGATCAGGTACTGGAAGCCTGCCCGACCCTGACCAAAGGCAACGACGGCGCCAAGCACACCACGGTGGAATCCAGTTCCCTGGAAACCATTCGCCACATGGTCGCATCCGGCCTGGGTATTTCGATCCTGCCGTTATCGGCAGTCGACAGCCATCACTACGCCCCCGGCGTGATCGAAGTGCGCCCGCTCTCGGCACCCGTACCCTTCCGCACCGTGGCCATTGCCTGGCGCGCCAGCTTCCCGCGTCCGAAAGCAATCGAGATTCTCGCCGACTCCATTCGCCTGTGCTCGGTGGCCAAGCCAGCGGCACAAGTCGCTGCGGGCTAAGCAACGGTCATGAGCGAGTTGTCGCAAGTGTCGGTGACGGCACTCAAGGGTGTCGGCGAAGCCATGGCCGAGAAACTGGCCAAGGTCGGCCTGGAAAACCTCCAGGACGTGCTGTTCCACCTGCCCCTGCGCTATCAGGACCGCACCCGTGTCGTCCCGATTGGCGCATTGCGACCCGGACAGGACGCGGTCATCGAAGGCACCGTCAGCGGCGCCGACGTGGTCATGGGCCGTCGGCGCAGCCTGGTGGTTCGACTGCAGGACGGCACCGGGGGCTTAAGCCTGCGTTTCTACCATTTCAGCAACGCGCAAAAAGAAGGCCTCAAACGCGGCACGCGGATTCGCTGTTACGGCGAAGCGCGGCCCGGTGCTTCGGGGCTGGAGATCTACCACCCGGAATACCGCGCCATCACTGGTGACGAACCGCCGCCGGTGGATGAAACCTTGACCCCGGTCTACCCGCTCACCGAAGGCCTGACCCAACAGCGCTTGCGCCAGTTGTGCATGCAGACCCTTACCCTGCTCGGCCCCAGCAGCCTGCCCGACTGGCTGCCGAACGAACTGGCCCGCGACTACCAATTGGCGCCGTTGGCCGATGCGATCCGCTACCTGCACAACCCGCCCGCCGATGCCGATGTCGATGAGCTGGCCCTCGGTCACCACTGGGCGCAGCACCGTCTGGCCTTCGAAGAACTGCTGACCCATCAATTGTCGCAACAGCGTCTGCGCGAAAGCATGCGCTCCCTGCGTGCACCAGCGATGCCCAAAGCCACCCAACTGCCGGCCAAATACCTGGCCAACCTCGGCTTCAACCCGACCGGCGCCCAGCAACGGGTCGGCAACGAAATCGCTTATGACCTCAGCCAGCACGAACCGATGCTGCGGCTGATCCAGGGCGACGTTGGTGCCGGCAAAACCGTGGTTGCTGCCCTCGCTGCACTGCAAGCGTTGGAGGCCGGTTATCAGGTCGCCCTGATGGCGCCCACCGAGATTCTCGCCGAGCAGCACTTCATCACGTTCAAGCGCTGGCTCGAACCACTGGGCATCGAAGTCGCGTGGCTGGCCGGCAAGCTCAAAGGCAAGAACCGCGTGGCTGCGCTGGAGCAAATCGCCAGCGGCACACCGATGGTGGTTGGTACTCACGCGCTGTTCCAGGACGAAGTGCAATTCAAGAACCTCGCGTTGGTGATCATCGACGAGCAGCACCGCTTCGGCGTGCAGCAGCGTCTGGCCTTGCGGCAGAAAGGCGTCGGCGGGCGCATGTGCCCGCATCAATTGATCATGACCGCCACGCCGATTCCGCGCACGTTGGCGATGAGCGCCTACGCAGATCTCGACACCTCGATCCTCGACGAACTGCCACCGGGCCGAACCCCGGTCAACACCGTGCTGATCACCGACACCCGGCGGGTCGAAGTCATCGAGAGGGTGCGTAGCGCCTGCGCCGAGGGGCGTCAGGCCTATTGGGTTTGCACACTGATCGAAGAGTCGGAAGAGTTGACCTGCCAGGCCGCCGAAACCACCTATGAGGACCTCACCGCAGCCCTCGGCGAATTGAAGGTCGGGCTGATCCACGGCCGCATGAAGCCTGCAGAAAAAGCCGCGGTGATGGCCGAGTTCAAGGCCGGCAACCTGCAACTGCTGGTCGCGACCACGGTGATCGAAGTGGGCGTGGACGTACCCAACGCCAGCCTGATGATCATCGAGAACCCCGAGCGCCTGGGTCTGGCGCAACTGCACCAGTTGCGCGGCCGCGTCGGCCGGGGCAGCGCCGTCAGCCATTGCGTGCTGCTCTACCATCCGCCGCTGTCGCAAATCGGCCGTCAGCGCCTGGGCATCATGCGCGAAACCAACGATGGTTTCGTCATCGCCGAAAAGGATCTGGAACTGCGTGGCCCCGGCGAAATGCTCGGCACCCGGCAAACAGGTTTGCTGCAATTCAAGGTCGCCGACCTGATGCGCGATGCCGATTTGTTGCCCGCCGTACGGGATGCCGCCCAGGCATTGCTCGAACGCTGGCCGACCCACGTCAGCCCGCTACTCGACCGCTGGCTGCGTCACGGGCAGCAATACGGCCAAGTGTAAGCACCGTCGCAGTTTCCGGGCCATGGGTTTGAGCAAGCTGGTTATACTCCTGCAATTGTTTTGAAACGGATACTGTCCATGACCGAAGTTGCCCTCGCACCCGCCACCCCGCACGCTCCGTCGGTTATTCGGCTGATGCTGGGCAAGTTGGCCATTGCCTACGAAGAAGTGCTGGACCATCACGGCCTCAATGCCGCGCGCAAAGTGCAGGCCGTTCTGCTGGATGACAGCGTCGGCGCGTTGATGGTGTTGTTCCCGCAGAGCCAGTTGCTCGACCTCAATCGCCTGACCGAACTCACCGGTCGCCGCCTCACTGCCGTACCCGTCGAACGCCTGGAAAAAATGCTCGGCAAGCACAACCTGAGTCTGTTGCCCGGCCTGCCGGCGCTCACCAGTTCGCCGTGCCTGTACGAAGAAAGCCTGCTGCGCGAACCAAAGCTGCTGGTCAATTCCGGTGAGCCGGGCGTGCTGCTGGAAATCTCCAGCGAAGACTTCAAGACCATGCTGACCAAGGCCAGCGCCGCCAACTTCGGTGAAAACCTGACCAGCATCCGTCCCAACCTCGACCGCCCCGATGACGACCGCGAGGAAATCACCCAGGCCGTCCAGGCGTTCACTGCTCGGCGTATCCAGCAGCGCCTGGAAGCGACCATCGAGATTCCACCGCTGGCCGAAACCGCGCAAAAAATCATCAAGCTGCGCGTCGACCCCAATGCCACCATCGACGACATCACCGGCGTGGTCGAAACCGACCCGGCGCTGGCTGCACAAGTCGTGAGCTGGGCCGCGTCACCGTACTACGCCTCACCGGGCAAGATCCGTTCAGTGGAAGACGCCATCGTGCGCGTGCTGGGCTTCGACCTGGTGATCAATCTGGCGCTGGGCCTGGCCCTGGGTAAAACCCTGAGCCTGCCCAAGGACCACCCGCAACACTCCACGCCGTACTGGCAGCAATCGATCTACACCGCCGCCGTCATCGAAGGCCTGACCCGCGCCATGCCGCGCGCCCAGCGCCCGGAAGCCGGCCTGACCTACCTGGCCGGCCTGCTGCACAACTTCGGCTACCTGCTGCTGGCCCACGTGTTCCCGCCGCACTTCTCGCTGATCTGCCGCCACCTGGAGGTTAACCCGCACCTGTGCCACAGCTTTGTGGAACAACACCTGCTGGGCATCAGCCGTGAACAGATCGGCTCGTGGCTGATGCGCTACTGGGACATGCCTGAAGAACTGGCTACCGCCCTGCGCTTCCAGCACGATCCACACTACGACGGCGACTTCGCTGAGTACCCGAACCTGGTCTGCCTGTCGGTGCGCCTGCTGCGCAGCCGAGGCATCGGCTCCGGCCCCGACGAAGACATCCCCGACGCCCTGCTCGAACGCCTTGGCCTGAGCCGCGAAAAAGCCAACGACGTGGTCAGCAAAGTCCTCGAGGCCGAAATGCTGCTGCGCGAACTGGCTTCGCAGTTCACCCAAGGCTGAAAAGCATCGCGAGCAAGCTCGCTCCCACAGGATTTAGGTGATCCCTGTGGGAGCGGGCTTGCCCGCGATGAATATCACTCGGTCTACCTGAAAGACCTCAAGCCTTGGGCTTGGCCTTCTTCGGCTTCAAATACTTGGTCAGCCCCTGGAACCAGATCACTAGCGCCGGGTTGCCCTTGATCTGAATCGACTTGTCCTGAATCCCCGTCATGAACGCCAGTTGCTTGTTCTTCGCCTGCATCGTGGCAAAGCCATAAGCAGCATCCTTAAAGGCAATCGCAAACGCAGGCTCGGCATGCACACCCGATTGGCTGGTGATGCGCTGGTCCTTCACGCGGAAATGCCGCGCCACTTTCCCGTCCAGGGTCTGCAGCTGAAACACCAGGTCCTTGTCACCCAACTGCTGCTGAAACGCCGGATTAGTCCGGCTGGCCTTACCCATCAACAAACCCAGCATCCACAGCAGAAAACGAAATTTCATGTGCACAGCCTCAAGAGAAAAATGAACGGCCGGAGCAGTTTAACGGCTTCAGCTGATAACACCAGTATCCAGCTGCATTAGGAGAAGATCATTACCATTACCTGCACGATGACTACCAAGTCACAATTATCAACACATCACTCCGGCCACTCCACACGCCACTTCTGTACCTGAAGAAACACATTCTGTAGGAGCTGCCGAAGGCTGCGATCTTTTGATCCCCCCACCCTACAAACCTATCGGAAACCTCCTTCAAAATGCTGCGCTATACATGAACTAGGCGAATTTTGAATTCATCGATAACCTCTGATCGTCACCACCAAAAACGGCGACCGGATGTGCAAGTCCGAAATCGGGAGCAAACTTCTTAACCAAGGATTTACACCAATGACTCCGATGCCCGACGCATCCGAAAACGAAGCCACATCCCCCTACGAATCCCTCGATTCCAAAAAACTCCACGAAGCCGCCGAACGCGCCCAAGATCACTATCTCGCCCCACCAAAACAAACACCAACGAAACGCAGCGGCCAACTCTTCAGTGTCTGCCCGGACATCAATACCGAAGCACTCCTGGCCAACGCCTCGGAAGATCTGCTGTCCATCAGCGCCATCGCCGCTGACCTGGCCGATGATGTAGACGGCTCGCGCCGCTCAGTAGCCCTGGCGATCAGTCGCATGGCTGAAGGGACGCATTTGCTGGTAGAGCGGGCGCTGGATCATCTGGATGAGCCGCAAATGGCGGCGATTCTCGCCAAGCAACAAAGCGGGCTCGGCTGATTCGCCACCCACAAAAAATGGGCACCCAACCCTGGTTGGCGTGCCCATTTTTTATTCCACTCCCCCGCTACGCGAGAGGTGAAAACGGCTTACGGATTAACGCTGTCTTTCAACGATTTGCCTGGCTTGAACGCAACGGTGTTGCTGGCCTTGATTTTGACGGGTTCGCCGGTTTGCGGGTTTTTGCCGGTACGGGCACCGCGATGGCGTTGCAGGAAGGTACCGAAGCCCACCAGCGTCACGCTGTCTTTGCGGTGCAGAGCACCGGTGATTTCTTCAAGAACGGCGTTGAGAACGCGGTTGGCTTGTTCTTTGGTGAGGTCTGCTTTTTCAGCAATGGCTGCAGCGAGGTCTGGTTTACGCATGTGAGTGAAGCCCCTTTGACGGTTTGTTGTTGTTATGTCCGTGCTGCTCTCTGCGGAACAGCGCCAAAAGCGCCGCAGGTGCTCTACTCTGCGGCAGACGGGAGTGAGGATGGCACGCAGTGAGGCCCCGCGCCAGTATCGGCGCGGCCATTGTTAGGGCAAAAGGGGGGTGATTCCGACAGAACGACCGGTATTTACGCCAACAGAGCCGGAAGCTCTTTGTTCAGGGCCAGTTTTTCCATCACGGCGGCACCGGTGAGGGCGTAACCGAGCAGCTTGCCCGCGGCATCGCGGCATAACACCTTGATGTCGGCGCCCTGCCCTTCGACTGTCCAGATGCCCTCTGCGCCCCGTGGCGGCGGGGATACCACCAACGGGCAGACCGGGGTTTTGACGGTGATCGGCATCGGGCCATAGGTGACGGCGGCCGGATTGCCGGCGAGGGTTTGCGCCAACGCTCGCGCACAGCTCATCAGGGGCATCACGTATAGCAGGTTCAGCCCGTCGACCTCGGCGCAGTCGCCCAGGGCGTAGATGTTGGCGTGGGAGGTTTTCAGGTGCCGGTCGACCATGACGCCGCGGTTGACCTGTAAACCGGCCGCTGCCGCGAGGTCGACCCGTGGGCGCAGGCCAATGGCCGAGACCACCACGTCGCACGGGATCACCTGGCCATCGGACAGGTGCGCTTCCAGGCCTTCCGCCACGCGCTGCAGGCGGTTGAGCACCGGCCCGAGGTGGAAGCGCGCGCCGAGGCTTTCGAGGCCAGCCTGCACGGCAGCCGCGGCCGCCGGGTGCAACAGGGTCGGCATGACTTGCTCGCACGGAGCAACCAGTTGCACTTCGTAGCCGCCCAGGGTCAGGTCGTTGGCGAACTCACAGCCGATCAGGCCCGCGCCGAGCAGCAGCACGCGGCGCTTGCCGGCCGCCGCCGCACGGAAGCGTGCGTAGTCTTCCAGGTCGTTGATCGGGAATACGCAATCCGCCGCGTCGCCTTCAATGGGCACGCGCACGGTTTCGGCGCCCCAGGCCAGGATCAGGTCGCGGTAGATCACCGCTTCTTCACCGATCCACAGGCGCTTGTGGCCCGGGTCGATGCCGCTGATGCGCGTGTGGGTGCGTATTTCGGCCTTGAGCTGCTCGGCCATGGCGCCGGGTTCGGCCATGCTCAGGCCATCGGCATCCTTGTTTTTGCCGAAGCCGGTGGAGAGCATCGGCTTGGAGTAGGAGCGTCCGTCATCGGCGGTAATCAGCAGCAGCGGGGTTTCGCTATCGAGTTTGCGAAACTCGCGGGCCACGTTGTAGCCAGCCAGGCCGGTGCCAATGATGACGACAGGTGCGTTCATTCCTTACTCCTCAATTATTCAGGCAGCGATTTCGATCATTTCAAAATCCATTTTGCCCACACCGCAGTCCGGGCACAGCCAGTCTGCCGGCACGTCTTCCCAACGAGTGCCCGGCACAATGCCGTCATCCGGCCAACCGTCGGCTTCGTTGTAGATCAGGCCACAGACGATACATTGCCACTTTTTCATTCAGATACTTCCTCAGGGTTCAGGCGTTTTGCCGGCCGGACGGTCGATGGTTGTAGCACTGCCGTCCAACTCAGCGCGTTTTGTACTGATCGGGGCCGCTGGATGCAAGCCTGTTCGGCGCAACGGCAGGCCATTTCAATCGATATCGGCGGCTGACATGTTAAGCTCGCCGCCTCATTTGCTGCCAATAATGACTCATTGTGCATCACACAGAATCTCCCTCTCCAGCTCCTCTCTGGCTCTCGCGCAGCGAACTGGCGCCCCTCCCCGATGCCTCCACCCTCGACTGGCTGTTCGACGAAGGCTCGCTGACCAGACGTCTGATTCATCTGTCGAATGATGCCTTCAGCGTCTCGCCGATGTTCGAAGGCTGGCAACCCCTGCGTGCCGACGAATGCGCAGCGCTGGATCTGGCCGAAGGCAGTGAGGGTTGGGTGCGTGAGGTGTATTTGCGCGGTCACGGCCAGGCGTGGGTGTTTGCGCGCAGCGTGGCGTCACGCAGTGCATTGCAAGGCGACGGCTTGCACATGGACGAACTGGGTAGCCGCTCGCTGGGCGAATTGCTGTTTTGCGATCATGCCTTCCAGCGCCGGGCCATCGAGGTTTGCCATTATCCGCAAGCGTGGCTGCCCGCCGAGGTGCAATCGCCTGAGCTGTGGGGCCGCCGTTCGCGTTTTGACCGTGGCGCGCTGAGCGTGCTGGTGGCCGAAATTTTCCTGCCTTCCCTCTGGGACGTCGCCTGCGCCCAATCGGAGAATCGTTGATGTACCAAAGCCTGCTCAAGTCCTTGAACCGCTTGAACCCTCGGGCCTGGGATTTCATTCAGCTGACGCGCATGGACAAGCCGATCGGCATTTACCTGCTGCTGTGGCCGACGCTGTGGGCGCTGTGGATTGCCGGCAAGGGTTCGCCGTCCCTGGCCAACATTGTGATTTTCGTCCTCGGCGTGGTGCTGACCCGCGCCGGCGGCTGCGTGATCAACGACTGGGCGGACCGCAAGGTCGATGGCCATGTGAAGCGTACCGAACAGCGGCCGCTGGTGAGCGGCAAGATCAGCTCCAAAGAGGCGCTGGTGTTCTTCGCATTGCTGATGGGCGTGAGTTTCCTGCTGGTGTTGTGCACCAATGCCGCAACGATCTGGCTGTCGTTGGGCGGCCTGGCGCTGGCGTTCAGTTACCCGTTCATGAAGCGCTACACCTATTACCCGCAAGTGGTGCTGGGCGCGGCGTTTTCCTGGGGCATGCCGATGGCGTTCACTGCAGAAACCGGTGAACTTCCGGCTGTCGCGTGGCTGCTGTGGATCGCCAACCTGATGTGGACCGTGGGCTACGACACGTATTACGCGATGACTGACCGCGATGACGACCTGAAGATCGGCGTGAAATCCACGGCGATTCTATTCGGCGATGCAGACCGGGTGATCATCCTGACTTTGCAAGGCTTGGCGCTGGGCTGCTTGTTGCTGGCCGGGTCGAAGTTCGAGCTCGGTGGCTGGTTCCATCTCGGTTTGCTGGCGGCAGCGGGCTGTTTTGCGTGGGAATTCTGGTACACCCGAGGCAAAGACCGGATGCGTTGCTTCAAGGCGTTTTTGCACAATCACTGGGCGGGATTGGCGATTTTCGTCGGGATTGTTCTGGACTATGCGTTGCGTTGACCGTTGACCGTTGACCGTTGAAAAGATCGCAGCCTGCGGCAGCTACTACCGAAGGCTGCGATCTTTTTGCGATGTTACATATGCTCGTGAACGACGTGCCAGACGTCTTTCTTCTTGTCGCCCTTCATTTCTCCGGCTTTCTTGTCGTCCTTGTAGTAGTACAGCGGCTTACCGCCATAGGCCCATTGCATCATGCCATCGTCACGCTTGACGACTGTCCATTTACCTTCAGCCTTGGCACCCGCCGGCGCCATCATTGGCGGCCAGTATTCGGCGCACTCGCCGTTGCACATCGACTTGCCATCCTTGTCCTTGTCGTACGTGTACACAGTCATGCCCTTGTGATCGACCATCATGCCGTCTTTCATCATCGCCGGGTCGGCGGCAAAGGCCAGTGTCGGCAGCGTTAACGCAGCAGTGACCAGCAAAGCCTTCCAGGATTGAGCAATGTAGTTCATGGAAACCTTCCTTTTGTGGTTGTCAGGATTCGGAATTAGAGCTTAGTCCAGGTTCGCTACAATCGCAGGGCAACTAAAATACTGTCACACGACTGCAATAATTCCGTTATCTAATGCGGCGCAAGACAGTTAAATGACAAGAGGATTAAGGCATGGTTGGCAGGAGCATTCTGATCGTCGACGACGAAGCGCCCATTCGCGAAATGATCGCCGTTGCATTGGAAATGGCCGGCTATGACTGCCTGGAGGCTGAAAACTCCCAGCAGGCCCACGCCATTATCGTCGACCGTAAACCGGACCTGATCCTGCTCGACTGGATGCTGCCCGGCACGTCCGGTATCGAACTGGCCCGTCGCCTCAAGCGCGATGAACTGACCGGGGACATCCCGATCATCATGCTCACCGCCAAGGGTGAAGAGGACAACAAGATCCAGGGCCTGGAAGTCGGCGCCGACGACTACATCACCAAGCCGTTTTCCCCACGTGAGCTGGTGGCGCGCCTGAAGGCCGTGCTGCGCCGTGCCGGTCCGACCGATGGCGAGGCACCGATCGAAGTCGGCGGTCTGCTGCTGGACCCGATCAGCCACCGCGTGACCATCGATGGCCGTCCCGCCGAGATGGGTCCCACCGAATACCGCCTGCTGCAATTCTTCATGACCCACCAGGAGCGCGCCTACACGCGTGGCCAGTTGCTGGATCAGGTCTGGGGTGGCAACGTCTACGTCGAAGAGCGTACGGTTGACGTGCACATTCGACGCCTGCGCAAAGCCCTCGGCGATGCTTACGAAAATCTGGTACAAACCGTGCGCGGCACTGGCTACCGGTTCTCGACCAAGGCCTGATGATCGCAGCGGTTTCACTTTCAAGGACGTATTTTTTTCGTGAACCAAAACTGGCATGGCACCCTGATTCGCCACATGCTGCTGCTGGTCACCGCCTGCCTGGTGATCGGCCTGATCACCGGCTATTACGGCTGGAGCCTCGCCGCAGGCCTGGGTCTTTACCTGGCCTGGACCCTCAAGCAATTGCTGCGTCTGCACGAGTGGCTGCGCCTGCACAAACCCGATGAAGCACCGCCCGACGGCTACGGCCTGTGGGGCGAGGTATTCGACAGCATCTATCACCTGCAACGCCGCGACCAACGGGTTCGCGGGCGCCTGCAAGCGGTGATCGACCGGGTTCAGGAATCCACCGCCGCGCTGAAAGACGCGGTGATCATGCTCGACACCGACGGCAACCTGGAATGGTGGAACCGCGCCGCCGAAACCCTGCTGGGCCTCAAGACGCCACAGGACAGCGGCCAACCGGTGACCAACCTGGTGCGCCATCCGCGCTTCAAGGAATACTTCGAGCAAGACAGCTACGCCGAGCCGCTGGAAATCCCCTCGCCGACCAACGACCGCGTGCGCATTCAGCTGTACATCACCCGCTACGGCAACAACGAACACTTGATGCTGGTGCGCGATGTGACGCGCATCCATCAGCTTGAGCAAATGCGCAAAGACTTTATCGCCAACGTGTCCCATGAACTGCGCACACCGTTGACGGTGATCTGCGGTTACCTGGAAACCTTGCTCGACAACGTCGACGAGGTGAACCCGCGCTGGAGCCGTGCCTTGCAGCAGATGCAGCAACAAGGCGGACGCATGCAGACCCTGCTCAACGACCTGTTGTTGCTGGCCAAGCTGGAAGCCACCGATTATCCGTCGGACAACCAGCCGGTGCCGATCGACGGCTTGCTGCAATCGATCAAGAGCGATGCGCAGCAGTTGTCCGGCCAGAAAAACCAGAAAATCATCCTGGAAGCCGACCCGACGATTCTGCTCAAGGGCAGCGAGGCTGAGTTGCGCAGTGCGTTTTCCAACCTGGTGTTCAACGCGGTGAAATACACCCCGGCCGAAGGCAATATCCGAATTCGCTGGTGGGGCGATGACCAGGGAGCGCACCTGAGTGTGCAGGACTCCGGGATCGGCATCGATGCCAAACACCTGCCGCGCCTGACCGAACGCTTCTATCGCGTCGACTCCAGCCGCAACTCCAACACCGGCGGCACGGGCCTGGGGCTGGCAATCGTCAAACACGTTTTGTTACGTCATCGGGCACGGATGGAAATCAGCAGTGTACCGGGCCACGGCAGCACCTTTACTTGCCACTTTGCCCCGGCTCAGGTCACCAAATCACGGGTTATCAGCACCGCCGATTGATACCGGCCAGCACGCGCCACTAGGCAACCGCCAAGTCAGCCGCTACATTGGCTGACTTGCGCCTGCCTTTCAGGCGCGGTTTTTACTTCTCTCTTGAATATACGGAACCCGCAAAACTCCATCATGGACCCTTCCCCTGGCTTGACCCTCGCTACAATTTTCGCCGACTTCGGCATGATTCTTTTTGCTCTGATCCTGGTTTTGCTCAACGGTTTTTTCGTTGCGGCGGAATTTGCCATGGTCAAGCTACGCTCGACCCGAGTCGAGGCCATCGCTGACAAAAACGGCTGGCGCGGGCACATCCTGCGCACCGTGCACAGTCAACTCGATGCTTACCTGTCTGCCTGCCAATTGGGTATCACCCTCGCCTCCCTGGGCCTGGGTTGGGTCGGTGAACCTGCGTTTGCCCACATTCTTGAGCCGGTGTTGAGCGCGGTCGGAGTCGATTCGGCCGAAGTCGTCAAGGCGGTATCGTTCTTCACCGCGTTCTTCATCATTTCCTACCTGCACATCGTGGTCGGCGAACTGGCCCCGAAATCCTGGGCGATCCGCAAGCCCGAATTGCTGTCGCTGTGGACCGCCGTGCCGCTGTACCTGTTCTACTGGACCATGTACCCGGCCATCTACCTGCTCAACGCCAGCGCCAACACCATCCTGCGCATTGCAGGGCAAGGTGAACCCGGCCCGCATCACGAGCATCACTACAGCCGTGAAGAACTGAAACTGATCCTGCACTCCAGCCGTGGCCAGGACCCGAGTGACCAAGGCATGCGTGTATTGGCCTCGGCGGTGGAGATGGGCGAACTGGAAGTGGTCGACTGGGCCAACTCCCGGGAAGACCTGGTCACCCTGGAGTTCAATGCACCGCTCAAGGAAATCCTGGCGTTGTTCCGTCGCCACAAATTCAGCCGCTACCCGGTGTACGACAGCGAGCGCCAGGAGTTCGTCGGCCTGCTGCACATCAAGGATCTGCTGCTGGAACTGGCGGCGCTGGACCACATTCCCGAGTCGTTCAACCTGGCCGAACTGACCCGCCCGCTGGAGCGCGTGTCGCGGCACATGCCGCTGTCGCAGCTGCTGGAGCAGTTCCGCAAGGGCGGCTCGCACTTCGCTGTGGTCGAAGAGGCCGACGGCAACATCATCGGCTACCTGACCATGGAAGACGTGCTGGAAGTGCTGGTGGGCGACATCCAGGACGAACACCGCAAGGCCGAACGCGGGATCCTCGCGTATCAGCCGGGCAAACTGCTGGTGCGGGGCGATACGCCGCTGTTCAAGGTTGAACGACTGCTGGGCATCGACCTCGACCACGTCGAAGCCGAAACCCTTGCCGGACTGGTCTATGAGAGCCTCAAGCGCGTTCCGGAAGAGGAAGAAGTGCTGGAAGTCGAAGGCCTGCGGATCATCATCAAGAAGATGAAAGGGCCGAAGATCGTTCTGGCCAAGGTGTTGATGCTGGATTGATGCGATTCGTTAAACCGCATTGATCCCAAAAGATCGCAGCCTTCGGCAGCTCCTACAGGGTGTACACATGACCCTGTAGGAGCTGCCGAAGGCTGCGATCTTTTGTTTCAAGGCTTCACTGCTTGCCCAACGCAAAGTTGGGCAACGCACCCACCGGCTGGTTGAACTGGTATGGAATCGATACCAGCCCCAGCCCGGTATTGCGCTGCACCACGAAGTGCAAATGCGGCCCGGTGCTGTTGCCGGTGTTGCCCGACAGCGCCAAGGCGCTGCCCACCTGTACCCGCTGACCTTCCCGAACGCAGACCGAGCCTTTCTTCAGGTGCAGGTAAACGCCCATGGTCCCGTCATCGTGCAACACCCGCACGAAATTGCCGGATGCATCGGTGCCGCGCCCGCTCTGGCGATTTTCGGTTTTCACCACCACGCCGCCACGCGCGGCGATGATCGGCGTACCCTCTGGCATCGCGATGTCTATGGCGTAACGACTCTTGGGGCCGAAGTGGCTATAGGGGCCATTGGCGCCCTGACTGATCCGGAACGGTCCGCCACGCCAGGGCAACGGGTACCGATAGCCCACCGTGGGCCCTGAGGGGTCGCCCAGGGAGTATTTGAACTTCGGGACGTACGCGAGGGGCCTCCCACCTTTAGTTTCCGTGAGCTGCGCCAGGCGAACGCTGCTGCGCAGCGGTATCACGCGCCGAATCGTCCGCCCCGGCGCACCGCTGGCATTCTTCACCCCGGCAAAACTCAATTCGACCTCTACCGGCGCATACAGGTCATTACGCACGTACACGCTGTGCACGCCATTTTTCTTCATGATGATGAGGCGCACCTGACGCTCAAGGTGCTCGACCATGCCATCGCGAAAAACGAACACGTGGGCGCCTTTGCTGGGGCGGTCGCTGTAGGAAACCACGCCATAAGCGTCTTTGGACTTGTAGATGGTCATGGCCATGGCCGAGGTGGCGACCATGAACAGGCCACATAAAAACAGCAGGCGCGTGAACATGAGCAAGGATTCTGTCGAGTGAGGCCTGGGATTGAGCCTAGCAGCTGCAATGGACCCGAGTAGTCGACAGTTGTTTCAAAGAGACAAGATCAAAAGATCGCAGCCTTCGGCAGCTCCTACAGGTGTACACATAAACCTGTAGGAGCTGCCGAAGGCTGCGATCTTTCACAAGCGACGAAGATCACGCGCCGGGAATGAAGTGCTTCTGCGCCGTACCCCGCGCAATCAGGCGCGAGATGTAATCGAGCTTCTGCGCATCCTGATCGACAAAGCGGAAGGTCAGTTGCAGCCAGTCGCTGTCGGGCTTCGGTTCGTGGGCCACGACGGCGTGCAGATAGCCGTTGAGGCGGGCGATTTCGGCATTGTCGCCCTGCTCCAGGTCCAGCACGGCGCTGTCGAGGATCTGCGGCAGGGTCTCGGTACGCTTGACCACCAACAGGGCTTCCTTGAGGCTCAAGGCCTTGATCACGCATTGCGCGATGCCGTTCGGCAAGCGCAACTGGCCCTGACTACGGCCGCTGGTGGGTGCCGAAGAGGCCGCAGGCGCCTTGACCGGCGGGCTGTTGAGCAAGCCTTTGGACGGTGCGGGTGCGGCCGTTGCCATGGCGACGGGCGCCTTGCCACCGGTCAAGGCGGCGAGGGAGTCGTTACCGAATGCCGGACTCGTTTTGGTCGCGGCTACGTTGATCAAGGCATCGAGTTTGCCGACCTTGTGCAGCGCCTGCTTGACCTTGGTGAGCAGTTGCTCGTTGGTGAACGGCTTGCTGACGTAACCGGAAACTCCGGCCTGGATCGCCTGGACTACGTTCTCCTTGTCGCCACGGCTGGTCACCATCACGAAGGGCATGGCTTTGAGGTTGTCTTGCTCACGGCACCAGGTCAGCAATTCCAGGCCGGACATTTCCGGCATTTCCCAATCGCACAGGACCAGGTCGAAGGCTTCCTTGGCCAGCATGGCCTGGGCCTTTCTGCCGTTGATCGCGTCTTCGATCCGCATGCCCGGGAAATAATTGCGCAGGCACTTTTTCACCAAGTCACGAATGAACGACGCGTCGTCCACGACCAACACACTGACCTTACTCATCCACCACCCCTTTAAAAAATCCCGGCCAGCATACCGCCTTGCTGATGGCACATTGCCAAAAACCTTCAGTCACGCCGGACTTTTCGTTCGCGGGTGCTGCTTTTCGAATTCGTGAAGCGCAAACAAAAACGCCCGGCCAAAAGGCCGGGCGCTTTACTTGGGCAACCTTACTTATCGTCAGTTTTGCCCGGAACATTAGCGCTTTCGCCACTGGTTCCTTCAACTTCTTCCTTCATGCGCTTGAGCCCCAGGTGCCGCACGTCGGTGCCGCGTACCAGGTAGATCACCAGCTCCGAGATATTGCGCGCGTGGTCGCCGATACGCTCCAGCGAACGCAGCACCCAGATAATGCTCAGAACCCGCGAAATGGAACGCGGATCTTCCATCATGTAGGTGGCCAGCTCACGCAGGGCAGTCTTGTATTCGCGGTCGATGATCTTGTCGTACTGCGCCACCGACAAGGCCAGCTCGGCGTCGAAACGGGCAAAGGCGTCCAGTGCATCGCGGACCATGTTGCGTACCTGGTCACCGATGTGGCGCACTTCCACATAACCACGCGGCGCTTCGCCTTCTTCGCACAGCTGGATGGCGCGACGGGCGATCTTGGTCGCTTCGTCACCGATGCGCTCCAGATCGATCACCGACTTGGAAATGCTGATGATCAGGCGCAGGTCGGAAGCCGCCGGCTGACGACGAGCCAGAATGCGCAGGCATTCCTCGTCGATGTTGCGCTCCATCTGGTTGATCTGGTCGTCGATCTCGCGCACCTGCTGGGCCAGGCCGGAGTCGGCCTCGATCAGCGCGGTCACCGCGTCGTTGACCTGTTTCTCGACCAGCCCGCCCATGGCCAGGAGGTGGCTGCGCACTTCCTCCAGTTCGGCGTTGAACTGCTGGGAGATGTGGTGTGTAAGGCCTTCCTTAGAAATCATGTTGTCTGCTCCGCAAAAGCTGTGAGCTGCAAGCTACAAGCTGCAAGCTGATGTGTGTCGTACCCGAACCGCTCTTACTTGCCGCTTGAAGCGTGCGGCTTGTGGCAACTGCTAGCCGTAGCGACCGGTGATGTAGTCTTCGGTCTGCTTCTTCGCCGGATTGGTGAACAGCGTATCGGTGTCGCCAAACTCGACCAGCTTGCCCATGTACATGAACGCTGTGTAGTCGGACACCCGCGCCGCCTGTTGCATGTTGTGGGTCACGATCACGATGGTGAACTTGGATTTCAGTTCGTAGATCAGCTCTTCGACTTTCAGCGTGGAGATCGGGTCGAGTGCCGAGCACGGTTCGTCGAGCAGCAGCACTTCCGGCTCCACGGCGATGGTGCGGGCGATCACCAGACGTTGCTGCTGACCACCGGACAGGCCCAGTGCCGATTCGTGCAGACGGTCCTTGACCTCGTCCCACAGTGCCGCGCCTTTCAACGCCCACTCAACGGCTTCGTCGAGGACGCGCTTCTTGTTGATGCCCTGGATGCGCAGGCCGTAAACCACGTTTTCGTAGATGGTTTTCGGGAACGGGTTGGGCTTCTGGAACACCATGCCGACGCGACGACGCAGCTCGGCCACGTCTTCGCCCTTGCGGTAGATGTTGCTGCCGTACAGGTTGATCGCGCCATCGACACGGCAGCCGTCAACCAGGTCGTTCATGCGGTTGAAGGTACGCAGCAGCGTGGACTTGCCACAGCCGGACGGGCCGATGAAGGCGGTCACGCGCTGTTTCGGGATGTTCATGCTGACGTCGTACAGCGCTTGTTTGTCGCCGTAGAACAGGCTCAGGCCCGGCACTTCGATGGCTACGGTTTCCTGCTCGAGGTTCAGGCTCTGCTTGTCGCGACCCAGCGCCGACATGTTGATGCCGTGGGTATGTGCTTCGTGCTGCATGGGAGGCTCCCTGTGCTAACAAATTCGGTTCGTTTTCCGCTGGCCTCGTGATCGGGCCAGCAGGTTACCCAAAATCTATGTCTGACGCCGGTCCCTGTGGGAGCTGGCTTGCCTGCGATGCAGACGATGCGGTTTTTCAGTAACACCGCAGTGATGCCATCGCAGGCAAGCCAGCTCCCACAAGGGACCGCGCCGACCTTGCTTAACTGTCCAGCGCCTTGTACTTCTCGCGCAGGTGGTTACGGATGTACACCGCCGACAGGTTCAGCGTGGCGATCACCAGCACCAGCAGCAGCGCCGTGGCGTACACCAGTGGCCGCGCGGCTTCGACGTTCGGGCTCTGGAAGCCGACGTCATAGATGTGGAAGCCCAGGTGCATGATCTTCTGGTCCAGGTGCAGGTACGGGTAGTTACCGTCCACCGGCAGCGACGGCGCCAGTTTCACCACACCTACCAGCATCAGCGGCGCCACTTCACCCGCGGCGCGGGCCACGGCGAGGATCATGCCGGTCATCATCGCCGGGCTGGCCATCGGCAGCACGATCTTCCACAAGGTTTCCGCCTTGGTCGCGCCGAGGGCCAACGAGCCTTCACGCACGGTGCGAGGAATCCGCGCCAGGCCTTCTTCGGTGGCCACGATCACCACCGGCACCGCCAGCAGCGCCAGGGTCAACGAGGCCCAGAGCAGACCCGGTGTGCCGAAGGTTGGTGCCGGCAAGGCTTCCGGGAAGAACAGACGGTCGAGCGAGCCACCCAGCACATAGACGAAGAAGCCCAGGCCGAACACGCCGTAAACGATGGCCGGAACACCTGCCAGGTTGTTCACCGCGATGCGGATCACCCGGGTCAGCGCGTTCTGCTTGGCGTATTCACGCAGGTACACCGCCGCCAGCACGCCGAACGGGGTCACGATCATCGCCATGATCAGGGTCATCATCACGGTGCCGAAGATGGCCGGGAAGATCCCGCCTTCGGTGTTCGCTTCACGCGGGTCGTCGCTCAGGAACTCCCAGACCTTGCTGAAGTAGAAACCGATCTTGGTGGTCGTGCTCATGGCGTTCGGCTGATAGGCGTGAACCACTTTGCCGATGCCGATTTCGATTTCCTTACCGTTTGCATCGCGGGCGGTCAGGCTGTCGCGGTTGAACTGCGCGTGCAGGTCGCTCAGACGCGCTTCAACATCCTGATAGCGAGCATTGAGTTCGGCGCGCTCCGATTCCATGTCCGCTTGTGCAGTGGCGTCGAGTTTGCCATCCAGTTCAAGCTTGCGACCGTGCAAACGGATGCGCTCGAGACCGGCGTTGATCGCACCGATATCGGTTTTTTCCAGGCTCTTGAGCTGTGCAGCCAGCTTGTTCACGCGGTCGACACGGGCCTGCAGCTCAGGCCATGCCGCTTCGCCTTCAGCAATGACTTTGCCATCCTGTTTGACGTTGACCAGGTAACCGTAGAAGTTGCCCCACTCGCGACGCTCGATGGCCATCAGCTCCGGCGGCGTCGTCTGGTTGGTCAGCCACTCGCCGACGATCCAGGTGAAGTCGTTGCCGTTCAGGTCACGGTTGCCGACCTTGATCAGCTCGCGGGTCATGAACTCCGGGCCTTCGTCAGGCACCGGCAGGCCGGCGCTCTTCAGGCGGGCGCGTGGCACTTCTTCTTTCTGCACCACTTCGCCAATGACCAGGTGTTGGCCCTGGCCCGGCACGTCGTAGCTGGCGTGGATCAGATCCGCCGGCCAGAAGTGACCCAGGCCGCGTACGGCAATCACTGCCAGCAGGCCAATGGTCATGATGACCGCGATGGACACCGCGCCACCGCTGATCCAGACGCCGGGGGCGCCGCTCTTGAACCATCCTTTCAGGGAGTTCTGTTTCACAGACTTCTACCTTTCTTAAAGCGACGAGTATTTCTTGCGCAGACGCTGACGAATCAGTTCCGCGAGGGTGTTCATGACGAAGGTGAACAACAGCAGCACCAGCGCCGAGAGGAACAGCACGCGGTAGTGGCTGCCGCCGACTTCCGATTCGGGCATTTCCACCGCGACGTTGGCTGCCAGGGTGCGCAGGCCTTCGAACAGGTTCATTTCCATGACCGGGGTGTTACCGGTGGCCATCAACACGATCATGGTTTCACCGACGGCACGGCCCATGCCGATCATCAGCGCCGAGAAGATGCCCGGGCTGGCGGTGAGGATCACCACGCGGGTCATGGTCTGCCACGGCGTGGCACCGAGGGCCAGGGAGCCCAGGGTCAGGCCGCGAGGCACGCTGAACACGGCATCTTCGGCGATGGAATAGATGTTCGGGATGACCGCGAAGCCCATGGCCAGACCGACCACCAGGGCGTTGCGCTGGTCGTAGGTGATGCCCAGGTCGTGGGAGATCCACATGCGCATGTCTCCGCCGAAGAACCAGTTCTCCATGAACGGGCTCATGTACAGCGACAGCSAGCCCACAAACAGGATCACCGGAATCAGCAGCGCACTTTCCCAGCCATCCGGGACTTTCAGGCGGATCGACTCAGGCAGGCGGCTGAAGGTGAAACCGGCGACCAGAATGCCGATCGGCAGCAACATCAGCAGGCTGAAGATGCCGGGCAAATGCCCTTCCACATAGGGCGCGAGGAACAGACCGGCGAAGAAACCGAGGATCACTGTCGGCATCGCTTCCATCAGCTCGATCACCGGCTTGACCTTGCGGCGCATGCCCGGAGCCATGAAGTACGCGGTGTAGATCGCAGCGGCAACGGCCAGTGGAGCGGCCAGCAGCATGGCGTAGAACGCGGCTTTCAAGGTACCGAAGGTCAGCGGCGACAGGCTCAGCTTGGGTTCGAAGTCGGTGTTGGCGGCGGTCGATTGCCAGACGTATTTAGGCTCGTCGTAGTTCTCGTACCAGACCTTGCTCCACAGTGCGCTCCACGAGACTTCCGGGTGCGGGTTGTCGAGCAGCAGCGGGTGCAACTTGCCGCCGGCTTCCACGATCACGCGGTTGGCGCGAGGCGACAGACCGAAAACGCCTTGGCCTTCAGCGACCGGTTCCACCAGCAAGGTGCGGTGGGCGGTGCTGTGGAACACGCCGAGCTTGCCGGAAGCGTCGAGGGCAACGAAGCCCTTGCGGCGTTCTTCGGCAGTGATTTCAACGATAGGCGTGGTGCCCATCTGGAAGGTGCGGATCTGCTTCAGGCGTTGTTCGCCATCGGGGTCGCGAGCCATGAACCACTGGGCCAGGCCACCTTTGGAGTCACCGATGATCAGCGAGATACCGCCCACCAGCTGGGTGCTGGCGGTGACTTCGGTTTCGCCGTTTTCCACCAGTTTGTAGCGACCGTTGAGGCTCTTGTCGCGCAGGCTGAACACGTCGGCCTGGGCACGCCCGTTGATCACGTACAACCACTGTTGACGCGGGTCGACGAAGATGTTTTTCACCGGCTCGTTCATCTGCGGCAGTTCGATGCGCTTCTGCTCGTTGGTGACTTCGCCGGTCATCATGTTCTCTTCGCTGGTCAGCGACAGAACATTGAGTTGTGAACCGGTGGCGCCAACCAGCATCAGGGTCGAGTCGTTGGCGTTGAGGCTGACGTGCTCCAGCGCACCGCCGGCTTCGTTCACCGCGATTGGCGCTTCGCCATACGGGTACTCGATGGCCGGTGTGATGGATTTCTTGCCGTCCGGGTAGCTGACTTTATAGGTGTGGCGGAACACCAGGGCCTGACCGTTGGAAAGCCCCACAGCCACCAGCGGGTGACCTGGCTGGTCTTCACCGATGGAGGTCACGGTGGTGCCGGCCGGAATCGGCAGATCGACGCGCTTCAATTCAGCGCCACTGTCGATGTCGAAGAACAATGCCTGGCCCTTGTCAGAAACCCGCATCGCAACCTGGTTCTGTTCTTCCAGGGAGATCATCAGCGGCTTGCCGGCGTCTTGCATCCAGGCTGGCGTGATGGCGTCCTTGGCGGTCAGGCTGGCACCCTGGAACAGCGGCGCGACGACGTAGGCAAGGAAGAAGAAGATCAAGGTGATCGCGCCCAGCACAGCGAGGCCGCCAACGAGGACGTACCAGCGGGTCAGGCGATCTTTGAGCGCGCGAATGCGGCGCTTGCGTTGCAACTCAGGCGTATTGAAATCAATTCGCTTGGGGGGATTAGTAGTCATGTTGGAATTGGCCAGATCATTCATTCGCACACCCTAGCGATCCTGTATGACAGAAAGATGACAGTGCAGTGACGCAACAAATCCGCCGCTGGCGGTAACCAGCAGCGGATAGAGAATTAGAGGTGTATGGGGGCGGCTCCTGCCACCCCCATGTGAGTCCAGAGGGGGTCACTCTAGACTCAATTTGTTACTTTTTTGCGACTTCAGCGCCGCCTTCCGCCAGACCCAGGTCAGCCAGAGCTTTGGCAGCTACTTTGGCCGGCAGTGGGATGTAACCGTCTTTCACTACAACTTCCTGACCCTGTTTCGACAGAACCAGTTTCACGAACTCGGCTTCCAGCGGGGCCAGAGGCTTGTTCGGAGCTTTGTTCACGTATACGTACAGGAAGCGGGACAGCGGGTACTTGCCGTTCAGGGCGTTTTCTTCGGTGTCTTCGATGAACTCGGTGCTGCCCTTCTTGGACAGAGCAACGGTTTTCACGCTAGCAGTCTTGTAGCCGATGCCCGAGTAACCGATGCCGTTCAGCGAGGAGCTGATCGACTGAACGACCGAAGCCGAACCTGGTTGTTCGTTCACGTTTGGCTTGTAGTCGCCTTTGCACAGGGCTTCTTCTTTGAAGTAGCCATAAGTGCCGGATACCGAGTTACGACCGAACAGTTGAACCGGCTTGTTGGCCAGGTCGCCGGTCACGCCCAGGTCGCCCCAGGTCTTGACTTCGGTCTTGGCGCCGCACAGACGAGTGGACGAGAAGATCGCGTCGACCTGCTCCATGGTCAGGTGCTGGATCGGGTTGTCCTTGTGTACGAATACAGCCAGGGCGTCCACGGCAACCGGGATAGCGGTTGGCTTGTAGCCGTACTTCTGCTCGAAGGCAGCCAGTTCGGTGTCCTTCATCTTGCGGCTCATCGGGCCCAGGTTGGAGGTGCCTTCAGTCAGCGCAGGTGGCGCAGTGGCGGAGCCAGCGGCCTGAATCTGGATGTTTACGTTCGGGTATTCTTTTTTGTAGTTCTCGGCCCAGAGGGTCATGAGGTTGGCCAGAGTGTCGGAACCAACGCTGGACAGGTTGCCCGACACACCAGTGGTCTTGGTGTAGCTCGGGATAGCAGGGTCAACAGCGGCAACCGCGTTGGCAGTCGCAACGCCAGCAGCGACAAAAGTCATTGCCGCCATCAAACGCTTCAGTTTCATGCCTTACTCCTAGCAGATAGGGTGTGTTATTCGGGGCCAAGTATCAGCAGGCCGTGTGAACACTCTATGGCTGAAATATGACAATTGGATGAAAGGCCAGCACTCCGCTAAGAAGGCTGGCCTTTCAGTTGTAACTGTAGATGTGAGGAGTGCTGTGATCGCTCGCTGTCAGCGGCCCTTCTTCCAGAGATATGCACCTACCAGAATCCCCACCCCACACAGCACCGCCACATAATAAGCAGGTCCCATCGCACTTTCCTTGAGCAACAGGCTGACGATCATCGGCGTCAGGCCACCGAAAATCGCGTAGGCAACGTTGTACGAGAACGACAAGCCGCTGAAGCGCACCACCGGCGGGAACGCTTTGACCATCACGTACGGCACCGCGCCGATGGTGCCGACCAACAGACCGGTCACGGCATACATCGGGAACAGCCAGTCGGGATGGTCGGCCAGACTGTGATAGAAGGTCCAGGAGCTGGCCAGCAGCGCGGTACAGCCGATCACGAAGACTCGTCCCGCACCGAAGCGATCGGCCAGTGCGCCGGCAATGATGCAGCCAAAGCTCAGGAACACGATCGCCACGCTGTTCGCCTGCAGGGAGGTGGTAGGCGAGAAGTGATAGACCGTCTGCAACACAGTCGGGGTCATCAGGATCAACACCACGATGGCGGCCGACAGCAGCCAGGTCAGCAGCATCGAAATGGCGATGGCGCCACGATGGTCACGCAGCACCGCCCGCAGCGGCACTTCTTCGGCCAGGGCCTTGCGCTGTTGCAGCTCGGCGAACACAGGGGTTTCGTGCAACCAGCGACGCAGGTACACCGAGAACAGACCAAACACGCCACCCAGCAGGAACGGAATCCGCCAGGCGTAATCCGACACTTCCACCGGGGTATAGAGGCTGTTGATCGCCGTGGCGACCAGCGAGCCGAGCAAGATGCCCGCCGTCAGGCCGCTGGTCAGGGTGCCACAGGCGTAGCCGACATACCGCTGCGGAACGTGTTCGGAAACGAAGACCCACGCCCCCGGCACTTCACCGCCAATGGCGGCGCCCTGGATCACCCGCATCAACAGCAGCAGGATCGGCGCCCACATGCCGATCTGCGCATAGGTCGGCAACAAACCCATGATCAAGGTCGGCACGGCCATCATGAAAATGCTCAAGGTGAACATTTTCTTGCGGCCCAGCAGGTCGCCGAAGTGCGCCATCACGATGCCGCCCAGCGGCCGTGCCAGGTAGCCGGCGGCAAAGATGCCGAATGTCTGCATCAGGCGTAGCCACTCGGGCATGTCCGCCGGGAAGAACAGCTTGCCCACCACCGTTGCGAAGAACACGAAGATGATGAAGTCGTAGAACTCCAGCGCGCCGCCCAGGGCAGACAGCGATAGAGTCTTGTAGTCGTTGCGGGTCAGCGGGCGTGCGGGTTGCTCTGGCTGCGCGATGCTCGAGGGCGCTGTGGTCATGGCAAGGGCTTCTCTTATAGTCGGATCTGCAACCTCAACAACGCTGGCTGAGGTTTGGGCAGGTCCGGCACGATAGCAAATTGTTCGAAAAAGCACATAGATGTGCGTTTTTGACAGTCAAAATGAGAACCGGACGGTCGTCGCGGAGTCTACCGACCGATATACTCAAACCTTGCTCCGGTTTTTGAGGGGTTGCTGTGCGAAAACGCCTGTCAGGTTCATAGGCGATTTCGCAGAGTTTCC
Organism: Pseudomonas sp. P4_C3; assembly: GCF_056402075.1. Classification (NCBI taxonomy): domain Bacteria; kingdom Pseudomonadati; phylum Pseudomonadota; class Gammaproteobacteria; order Pseudomonadales; family Pseudomonadaceae; genus Pseudomonas; species Pseudomonas sp. P4_C3. The sequence goes on along the minus strand of NZ_JBFUIC010000002.1, from coordinate 69,561 downwards.
CTTTAGGCGCCTTATGGAAAACGTGACGAACGTAGTATGTTCGGTGCTGAATCGTTTTTCCCGAAGACGGCTACCACCAGCAATACCAACGAAGAGTCACGGGTCAGAGGCACCCCCGGCATGATAGAGCTCGAACAAGAAGATCCGATCCCGCAAGGCGACCTGGCCCTGCAAATCACCGCGCTCCCTCGCGAAACCAACGGCTTTGGCGATATTTTCGGCGGCTGGCTGGTGGCGCAGATGGATTTGGCAGGCACCGCGATGGCCAGCAAGGTCGCTGGCGGACGCGTTGCCACCGTCGCGATCGACCGCATGGCATTTCTGGTTCCGGTGGCGGTGGGCGCGCAGCTCTCCTTTTATACCCAGGCCCTGGAAATCGGTCGCAGCTCGATCAAGATGATGGTCGAGGTCTGGAGCGACGATCCGCTGTCCAGCGAGTGGCGTAAAGTAACCGAAGCGGTGTTTGTGTTCGTTGCCATCGACGGCAGCGGTCGCACCCGTTCGGTTCCGCCTCGGGCTCGCTAAACCTGGCAACCGTTTTGCGGTCGATAGTCGTCCACTTTACTGATCGAGAGCTGTCCCATGAGCACGCCCAATGTTGAAGCCGTAAAACTGGATGAACTGAACTGCTGGCGCATCCGCCACGGTCAGGCCGAATTACTGGTGGCCCAGCAAGGCGCACACATCCTCAGCTATCAACTGGCTGGCCAGCCGCCGCTGATTTGGCTCAACGACGAGGCCGTGTTCAAGACCGGCAAGAGCATCCGTGCCGGCGTGCCGGTGTGCTGGCCGTGGTTCGGCAACTTTGCGCGCAACCCGCAAAGCGTTCAGGCGATGCACACCAGCAATGAAGCGCCGTCGGCTCATGGCTTCGTGCGAGCGATGGATTGGGAGCTGGGCGGCATAGAAGCCGAAGGCGAAAGCCTGAAGGTCGAATTCCTCCTGCCCTACCCCGAAGGCGGCTTTCCCGGCTGGCCGCACCAGGTGGATTTGACGTTGAGCATTCGCCTCGACGAGCAATTGCACATCCAGCTGACCAGCCACAACCGGGGCGCCGAAACCGTCAGCATCAGCCAGGCGTTGCACAGTTATTTTGCCGTCAGCGATGTGCGCGAGGTGCATGTCGAAGGTGTGGATGGCTTGAGCTACATCGAAACCCTGGAAGACTGGAAAACCAAGCAACAGTCCGGTGATCTGCGTTTTACCGGCGAGACCGATCGCATCTATCTCGATGCACCACCGCAGTTGAGCATCGTCGATCCTGCCTGGGAACGGCGCATCGTGCTGACCAGCACCGGCTCGCGTACGGCGGTGATCTGGAACCCGTGGATCGACCGCGCCGCTGCGTTCAGTGACATGGCCGATGACGGCTGGCAACGCATGCTGTGCATCGAGACGGCGAACGTGATGGGCGATGTGGTGACGCTCGCAGCGGGCGCGAGCCACACCTTGGGTGTCAGCATCGGTAGCAAACCGCTTTAAGATCAAAAGATCGCAGCCTTCGGCAGCTCCTACAGAGATCGGTGTAGGAGCTGCCGAAGGCTGCGATCTTTTTGTCTACTTGATTACAGATCCGACTCTTTCACTACTCTGACCTTCTGCGCATCCAGCGCATACGCCGCATCGGCGAGGTCATTGCTGACCTTCTCGACTTTCAGCGTGCCGGTGACCCACAGCGGCGTGTAGATATCGTTCAGCTTCAGGCCCTTTGGATAGCGCACCAGCACCAGTTGGTTGGGTGGCGGCGGTGGCACATGGATGCACGCGCCCGGATACGGCACCAGGAAGAACAGCGTACTGCGGCCCTTGGCGTCGGACTCCAGCGGCACGGGGTAACCGCCAATGCGGATGTTCTTGTCGTTCATCGACGCAACGGTCTTTGTCGAGTACATCACCGCCGGCAAGCCTTTGGCCTGCTTCATCCCACCCTTGTCGGTGAAAGTGCCATTGGCTTCAGGGGAGTTGTGGTCGATTTCAGGCATGGCCTCGAGGGCCTTCTGATCCGACTTGGGCATCAATTCGAGCCAGTCGGTTTCTGGCAATTCGCCAGCATGGGCAAAGCCCGAACCCAGTAAAACAAGAGTCAGTAAAAGACGGCGCATGAAGGTGCTCGGTAAAGGGAAGAACAGGAAACGCCGAGCATTCTAGCCCTCCCGGCCAGTTTGGCGGAGAGGGCTTGTCGCCTGGATCAGTTCTTTTTGACCAGCCCGTAGATCACCAGCAGCACAACGGCGCCCACCAGCGCACCGATGAAGCCTGCTCCTTGGCCAGCCTGATAGATGCCCAGGGCTTGACCGCCGTAAGTCGCCGCCAGCGAACCGCCAATACCGAGCAGGATGGTCATGATCCAGCCCATGCTGTCATCGCCCGGTTTCAGGAACCGTGCCAGCAGGCCGACAATCAAGCCGATAAAGATGGTTCCGATGATTCCCATGGCATTTCCCTCTGAATGAAGTGGCTATGCGAAAGCCTAGTCAGACTTTGGCATCCTGCCATGAGAGAACGGCGGTCCCTGAATGGTTCCGCCGCTGCCACATGAAACTATTCGGCGATCAGCGCTTCGACCTTGAGGATCTGCGCGGTCAGCGTTTCGCGATCCGCACAACGCAAGTTGGCGTGACCGACCTTGCGGCCGACCTTGAACGCCTTGCCGTAGTGATGCAGATGGCAATCGGCGATGGCAACGACCTTCTCGGTGTCCGGCACTTTGCCAATGAAGTTGAGCATCGCGCTTTCGCCGACCTTGGCCGTCGAACCCAACGGCAGACCGGCAACGGCCCGCAGGTGGTTTTCGAACTGGCTGCACTCGGCGCCTTCGGTGGTCCAGTGCCCTGAGTTGTGCACCCGGGGGGCAATTTCGTTGGCCTTGAGGCCACCGTCGACTTCAAAGAACTCGAACGCCATCACGCCGACGTAATCCAGCTGCTTGAGCACACGGCTGGAGTAGTCTTCGGCCAGAGCTTGCAACGGGTGATCGGTGCTGGCCACGGACAGCTTGAGGATGCCGCTTTCGTGGGTGTTGTGTACCAGCGGATAGAAGCGGGTTTCACCGTCGCGGGCGCGCACGGCGATCAGCGAGACTTCACCAGTGAACGGCACGAAGCCTTCCAGCAGACAGGCCACGCTGCCCAGTTCGGCGAAGGTGCCGACCACATCCTCAGGGGTGCGCAGGACTTTCTGGCCCTTGCCGTCGTAACCCAAAGTACGGGTTTTCAGCACTGCCGGCAGACCGATGGAAGCCACGGCGGCGTCCAGGTCGGCCTGGGACTGGATGTCGGCGAACGCCGGAGTAGGAATCCCCAGGTCCTTGAACATGCTCTTCTCGAACCAGCGATCACGGGCGATGCGCAGGGCTTCAGCACTCGGGTAGACCGGGACGAATTGCGAGAGAAAAGCCACGGTCTCGGCCGGAACGCTTTCGAACTCGAAGGTCACCAGATCGACTTCATCGGCCAGCTGACGCAGGTGATCCTGATCGCCGTAATCGGCTCGCAGGTGTTCGCCCAACGCGGCTGCGCAAGCATCCGGCGCCGGGTCCAGGAAAGCGAAGTTCATGCCCAGCGGAGTGCCCGCCAGCGCCAACATGCGACCCAGTTGGCCGCCACCGATTACACCGATCTTCATCGTCAACAACCTCAGGCGATGCGTGGGTCTGGATTGTCCAGGACGCTGTCTGTCTGCTCAGCACGGAAGGTTTTCAGCACCGTATGGAACTGCGGGTGCTTGGCGCCCAGGATACTCGCCGACAACAGCGCTGCGTTGATCGCACCCGCCTTGCCGATGGCCAGAGTGGCAACCGGAATGCCTGCTGGCATCTGCACAATGGAGAGCAGCGAATCAACGCCCGAAAGCATAGCGGACTGCACGGGTACGCCCAGCACCGGCAAGTGGGTCTTGGCCGCACACATGCCTGGCAAGTGGGCCGCGCCACCGGCACCGGCGATGATCACCTCGATGCCACGTGCCTCGGCTTCTTCAGCGTACTGAAACAGCAGGTCCGGGGTGCGGTGGGCAGAAACCACTTTCACCTCGTAGGGTATGCCGAGCTTTTCCAGCATATCGGCGGTGTGGCTAAGGGTGGACCAATCGGACTTGGAGCCCATGATCACGCCAACCAGTGCACTCATCGTCGTGCCTCTTCTCTCTGGGCGCCCGCAGGCGCGTCAAAAAACAATAAGCCACGCAGGATGCGTGGCTTGATTGTACGAATTATGGCCGGTCGTAACCGGCCGAAGGCCGCGCAGTATACCTCAATGAAGCAGATAAACAGCCCCCGATACGACCATCTGTCATACGGCGCAAAGTGCCGGTTTTATTGACTCGAAGGTCAGCCAACGCTCAACACAAAACACCGTGGAACTTGATCCCGATCCTGATTGCTCCAAACAACAAAACCCCCTGTGGGAGCATTTGGTGGTTTCAAGAACCGGTTGTGCCTTGGGCCGCGCCGCCTTCAAGTTTGCGCCACAACAACCGCACGTTGGCCTTGCGCACCAGCGCACAGCGGTACAGACGAATCTCCAGCGGCACGTGCCACTGCGGGCCGCCGCAGACCACCAGTTCACCGCGTGCCAGTTCGGCGCGCACGCTCAGTTGCGGCACCCAGGCGATGCCCAGGCCTTCCAGGGCCATGCTTTTGAGGCTGTCAGCCATGGCGGTTTCGTAGATCGTGGTGAAGCGCAGCGCCCTTTGGCGCAGCAGCATGTTCACCGAACGGCCGAGAAACGCACCGGCGCTGTAGGCCAGCAACGGCACGCTGCCTTCGCCTTCCAGATCGAACAGCGGTTTGCCGTCGGCGTCGGCGGCACACACCGGCAGCATTTCGGTGTGGCCCAAGTGCAGTGACGGGAAGATTTCCGGGTCCATCTGCATCGCGGCATCCGGGTCGTAGAAGGCCAGCATCAGATCGCAGCCACCTTCGCGCAAGGCATGCACCGCGTCACCCACGTTGGTCGCCACCAGTCGCGTGGCGATGTTCAAGCCTTCGTTGCGCAACTGCGCGATCCAGCGCGGAAAGAAACCCAGCGCCAGGGAGTGTGCGGCAGCCACCTGCATTACCTCGCCCTGCCCGCCTTCCAGGTGATGCAGATGGCGCAACACTTCGCCGAGCTGCTCGACCACGGTGCGTGCGGTGACCAGAAACAATTGCCCTGCCGCTGTCAGTTCCACCGGCGTGCGTGAACGATTGACCAGCGTCAGCCCCAGCGCCGCTTCCAGGCTGCGGATTCGTCGGCTGAACGCCGGTTGCGTCACGAAACGCCGCTCGGCTGCCTGGGAGAAACTGCGGGTGGCGGCCAGGGCACTAAAGTCCTCCAGCCATTTGCTTTCCAGATTCATCACATCCTCCCGGAGATGCACCAATTTAGGTCACACGCTTGCCGTCAACGCCGCGTCACACGGGCATTATGCCGAATGTGCATAGGCTAGTGTTTAACAGCATTGGCCCAAAATTCTGCACAAGCCTAGCATTCACAGCGTTCCGGCACAGACCGGGTCCATATTGAGATGATTTCTATCATGTCCTCCGCTGCATCATTCCGCACAGAAAATGACCTGCTTGGCGCCCTCGAAGTACCGGCTCAAGCGTATTACGGTATCCAGACCCTGCGAGCGGTGAATAACTTCCGCCTTTCGGGCGTTCCGATTTCGCACTACCCGAAACTGGTTGTCGGTCTGGCCATGGTTAAACAGGCCGCCGCAGACGCCAACCGTGAGTTGGGTCACCTGAGCGAAGCCAAGCACGCTGCCATCAGCGAAGCCTGTGCACGTTTGATCCGCGGCGACTTCCACGAAGAGTTCGTGGTGGACATGATTCAAGGCGGCGCTGGCACTTCGACCAACATGAATGCCAACGAAGTCATCGCCAACATCGCACTGGAGGCCATGGGTCACCAGAAAGGCGAATACCAGTACCTGCACCCGAACGACGACGTCAACATGGCGCAGTCGACCAACGACGCCTACCCAACAGCTATCCGCCTGGGTCTGTTGCTCGGTCACGACGCCCTGCTGGCCAGCCTCGACAGCCTGATTCAGGCGTTCGCGGCCAAGGGCCAAGAATTCAACCACGTCCTGAAGATGGGTCGTACCCAGTTGCAAGACGCCGTGCCGATGACCTTGGGTCAGGAATTCCGCGCTTTCGCCACCACCATGGGCGAAGACCTGGCCCGTCTGAAGACGCTGGCCCCGGAACTGCTGACTGAAGTGAACCTGGGCGGCACCGCGATCGGCACCGGCATCAACGCCGACCCGCGCTATCAGGCCCTGGCTGTACAGCGCCTGGCGCTGATCAGTGGTCAACCGCTGGTTCCGGCGGCCGACCTGATCGAAGCCACTTCCGACATGGGCGCCTTCGTGCTGTTCTCCGGCATGCTCAAGCGCACCGCGGTCAAGCTGTCGAAGATCTGCAACGACCTGCGCCTACTGTCCAGCGGCCCACGCACCGGCATCAACGAGATCAACCTGCCGGCACGCCAGCCTGGCAGCTCGATCATGCCAGGCAAGGTCAACCCGGTTATCCCGGAAGCCGTTAACCAGGTGGCCTTCCAGGTCATCGGTAACGATCTGGCGCTGACCATGGCAGCCGAAGGCGGCCAACTGCAACTGAACGTGATGGAGCCGCTGATCGCCTTCAAGATCTTCGACTCGATCCGCCTGCTGCAACGCGCCATGGACATGCTGCGCGAGCACTGCATCGTCGGCATCACCGCCAACGAAGCACGCTGCCGTGAACTGGTCGAGCACTCGATCGGCCTGGTCACCGCGCTGAACCCGTACATCGGCTACAAAAATGCCACCCGCATCGCCGGCCTCGCTCTTGAAAGCGGCCGCGGCGTGCTGGAACTGGTGCGTGAAGAAGGTCTGCTCGACGAAGCCATGCTCGCCGACATCCTGCGCCCGGAAAACATGATTGCTCCGCGTCTGGTGCCCCTGAAGGCATAACCCGACGCGTTATTTGTAGCACCGCTCACCAGGTCGAGGGACTAGACACCTCTCACCTTTTGAGGGCCTGGAGATCAATCTCCAGGCCCTTTTTTTTAACTGTTTTGTAGGAGCGAGCTTGCTCGCGAAAGATGTTTAACGATAACGCGTAAACCTGATGGCCAACGGCGCCCTTGAGTTTTTCGCGAGCGAGCTCGCTCCTACAGGAGCCAGACGCCAGTAAGGACAGGTGCTTCAAAGGCTTCGCTTCACCGAATACACCACAACCGTGCAGACGGACGGCACTGTCATCGGTATAGTGCCGCCCCTCTTCGCATGAGCGGTCGTCGGTAGCGAGGCCACAACCCATGCGAAACCCGAACTAATAACAAACCCGCGATATGAAACCGGGACGAACTTCGACCCGCCTGTTGTGCCGTGCGCCAGCGGGTGTAACTCGATATGTCTATCCGGCCAGCATCCGCCTACACAAAAAACAGCGAGGAATAATCCATGCTCGAAGTCATTAACGACTTCCTCTCAGGGAAAGTACTGATCGTGCTCATTGTCGGGCTCGGTAGCTACTTCACGATCCGCTCGCGTTTCGTTCAACTGCGTCATTTCTTCCACATGTTCGCGGTGTTCCGCGACAGCCTCAAAAGCAGCGCCGGGCAACTCAGTTCGTTCCAGGCCCTGATGCTCAGCCTCGCCGGCCGCGTCGGTGCGGGCAACATCGCCGGCGTCGGCATTGCCGTGACCCTTGGTGGCCCCGGAGCGGTGTTCTGGATGTGGGTGACCGCACTGGTCGGCATGTCCAGCAGCTTCTTCGAATGCTCCCTCGGCCAGCTCTACAAGCGCTGCGATTCCGAAGGCCAGTTCCGTGGCGGTCCGTCCTATTACATCCAGCACGGTCTGCAAAAACGCTGGCTGGGCATGCTGATGGCGTTCTTGCTGCTCGTGACGTTCGGCTTCGCCTTCAACGGCCTGCAAGCCCACGCCGTGACGCACTCGTTGAACAACGCGTTCGGCCTCGACACCACTTACACCGGCATCGGTCTGGCCGTGTTGCTGGGTCTGGTGTTCATCGGCGGAATCAAGCGCATCGCCAAGGTCGCCGACCTGTTGGTGCCGGTGAAAACCCTTGTGTACATCGGCGTGACCCTCTACGTGATCGTGCTGCAGTTCGACCATGTGCCGGGCATGCTGATAACCATCGTCAAGAGCGCTTTCGGTCTGGACCAGGCCTTTGGCGGCCTGATTGGCAGCGCCATTGTCATGGGCGTGAAACGTGGAGTGTTCGCCAACGAAGCAGGCCTGGGCAGTGCGCCGAACGTGGCGGCGGTTGCGGCGGTCGAGCACCCGGTGGCACAAGGTGTGGTGCAGGCGTTCAGCGTGTTCCTCGATACCTTCGTGATCTGCACCTGCACCGCGCTGCTGATCCTGCTTTCCGGCTTCTACACCCCGGGCTTCGAAGGCGACGGCATTGCCCTGACCCAGAACTCGCTGGCCGCCGTGGTCGGTGACTGGGGCCGGATGTTCATCTCCGTGGCCCTGGCGTTGTTCGTGTTCACCTCGATCCTCTATAACTACTACCTGGGCGAGAGCAACCTGCGCTTTTTGATCGGTGAAAACCGCAAGGCGCTGATGGGCTATCGCGCACTGGTACTGGTGCTGATTTTCTGGGGCGCCATCGAAAACCTCGGCACCGTATTTGCCTTCGCCGACATCACCATGACCATGCTCGCGTTCGTCAACCTGATCGCGCTATTCCTGCTGTTCAAGGTCGGCATGCGCATCCTGCGTGACTACGATGACCAGCGCGCCGCTGGGATCAAGACGCCGGTTTTCGACTCCGCCAAGTTCCCGGACCTGGATCTGGATCGCCAGGCGTGGCCGGCCAATCCGCCGGCAGCTGCTCAGAATCAGGCTGAGCCGCAAGGCGTGACCGCAGCGCAACGCTGATCGGTTAAAGTGCACAATCCCGTGTGGGAGCGAGCCTGCTCGCGATGAGGCCATAACATTCAACAGCCATCTTGACTGTCAGGCCGCTATCGCGAGCAGGCTCGCTCCCACAGGAGTCATCGCTCTCGGAGAACCTCCATGATTTCCTCGACCTATCCTGCCGCCCAGCACGTCATGGTGCTCTACACCGGCGGCACCATCGGCATGCAGGCTAGCGCCAACGGCCTGGCTCCAGCGTCCGGTTTCGAAGCGCGGATGCGCGATTATCTGCACAGCCAGCCTGATCTGGTGGTGCCGCAATGGCGCTTCCGTGAAATGTCGCCGCTGATCGACAGCGCCAACATGACCCCGACGTATTGGCAGCAGCTGCGTGAAGCGGTGGTCGACGCAGTGGATGTGCAGGGCTGCGACAGCGTGCTGATCCTGCATGGCACCGACACGCTGGCCTACAGTGCCGCCGCCATGAGCTTCCAGTTGCTCGGCCTGCATGCCCGCGTGTGCTTCACCGGCTCCATGCTGCCGGCCGGCGTCACCGATAGCGATGCCTGGGAAAACCTCGGCGGCGCGCTGGTTGCACTGGGCCAGGGCCTCGCGCCGGGCGTGCATCTGTACTTCCATGGCGAACGGCTGGACCCGACCCGCTGCGCGAAGGTACGCAGTTTCGGCCGCCATCCGTTCAAGCGCCTGGAGCGTCAGGGCGGTGGCGTGAAGGTGCCTTCTTTACCAACACAGCTGAATTACAACCAACCCAAACAATTGGCGAACGTCGCGGTGCTGCCGCTGTTCCCCGGCATCAGCGCCGAGGTGCTGGATGGTTTGCTCGACAGTGGCATTCAGGGCCTGGTGCTGGAGTGCTACGGTAGCGGCACCGGTCCGAGCGACAACCCCGGGTTTCTCGCCAGCCTTGGGCGTGCGCGGGACAAGGGCGTTGTAGTAGTGGCCGTCACGCAATGCCACGAAGGCGGGGTTGTACTGGACGTCTATGAAGCCGGCAGTCGCTTGCGTGGCGTTGGGGTGTTGTCCGGTGGCGGCATGACCCGTGAGGCGGCGTTCGGCAAGTTGCATGGGTTGTTGGGTGCGGGGCTTGAAACGGACGAAATCCGTCGGCTTGTCGAACTCGACCTGTGCGGTGAACTGAGCTGACACCACACCACCCTTGTAGGAGCGAGCCTGCTCGCGATAGCGGTCTACCATTCACATTGATGTGACTGATCCACCGTCATCGCGAGCAGGCTCGCTCCCACAGGGGACATCACCCGGCATACAACTTGCTGCGCTCCAGCTATCCCAAGGCTGGAAGTCCTCATGCTCCACTCCCACCTCACCACGCTCAACGCGGTCTCCCTGGTACTCGATGCCTTCAGGGCACAAGGCTTGTCCAGCGAAGCGCTGCTGGCCGGCAGCGGCATCAGCGCGGCGGATCTGAACCGTGCCGACACACGCATCACCACCAATCAGGAAATGCAGGTCTGTGCCAACGCCGTTGCTCTCAAACGTGACATCGGCCTGGAACTGGGCCGGCGGATGCACGTTTCCTGCTACGGCATGCTCGGTTACGCCCTGCTCACCAGTGCCACCTTCGGTGACGCTTTGCGTCTGGCGATGCGTTATCCGGCGCTGCTGGGAACACTTTTCGAGTTGAGCCTTGAAGACGATGGCGAGCGCATCTGGTTCGTCGCCGCTGATTACCGCGAGAGCCCGGCCATGGCGGTGTTCAACGCCGAATTCTGCCTGGTGTCGCTGAAAGTCACCTGCGACGACCTGCTCGGCCATCCCCTGCCGTTGCTCGGCGCCCGCTTTGAACACGCCGCCCCCGATTACGAAGCGACCTACGCCGAACACTTCAATTGCCCGGTGCACTTCGGCGCCCGTAACAATGCCTTTGCCTTCGACAAGCGCTGGCTCGACCAGCCACTGCCGCTAGCCGACATCATCACCCACCAGGCCATGGCCGAACGCTGCCGCAAACAGAACATCGAGTTCACCGGGCGCCAGGCGTGGCTGGGACGGATCCGCCAATTGCTCAGCGCGCAATTGAATGCGGCGCCGGGGCTGGAGGGATTGGCCGAACAAATGAACTGTTCGGCGCGGACCTTGCGCCGGCATCTCAAGGACATGGGTTGCAGCTATCAGGAACTGCTCGACGAACTGCGCTTCGAGCAGGCCAAGCAAATGCTTTGCGAGGATCAGTTGCCGATCTATCAGATTGCCGAAGCCCTGGGTTTCAGCGAGACCGCGAGTTTTCGGCATGCGTTTGTGCGCTGGAGTGGTGTGGCGCCGAGTCAGTTTCGGCCACACGGATAAACCCTGTAGGAGCGGGCTTGCCCGCGAAGAGGCCAGCGCATCCAACGCATCTGTATCGCCGCAATACCGCCTTCGCTGACAAGCCAGCTCCTACAGGGTGTGTATCCCATACGCTGAACAGGGGCGAATTTCGGTCAAATGTTTTGGCCATATCGATCCCCTTTTGGCCTTTCCTGCCGTTCTCCGATTCGCCGTGCGCCGCAACACTGGGGGCAACCGAATCAGCCCTGCGGAGAACAAGAAATGCTGACGATCTACTCGGACGATCACCACCTGCACCACGGCCGTTGCGAATTGATAGACGGGCAACTCAAGCCCTGCTTCGAAATGCCTTCCCGTGCCGACCACGTACTGGCACGGGTGCAAAATCAAAATCTGGGCCCTGTCGAAGCGCCAAAGGATTTCGGCCTCGGGCCGATCGAGCGCATTCACAGCCGAGACTACCTCGACTTCTTCAAGGGCGCCTGGGCACGCTGGACCGAGTACAACACCGACGGCGACTTGCTGCCCTACACTTGGCCAGCCCGCACCCTGCGCCGCGTCAAACCCTCCAGCCTGCATGGCGAACTCGGTTACTACAGCTTCGACGGCGGCGCCCCGATCACCGCCGGCACCTGGCAAGCGGCGTACAGCGCAGCGCAAGTCGCGCTCACCGCCCAAGCGGAAATCCAGCGCGGCGCCCGTTCTGCTTTCGCCCTGTGCCGTCCGCCGGGACACCACGCCGCCGGCGACTTGATGGGTGGTTATTGCTACCTCAACAACGCCGCCATCGCCGCCCAGGCGTTCCTCGATCAGGGCCATGAAAAGATCGCGATCCTCGACGTCGACTACCACCACGGCAACGGCACCCAGTCGATTTTCTACGAACGCAGCGACGTGCTGTTCACCTCGATCCATGGCCACCCGGAAGCCGAGTTCCCGTTCTTCCTCGGCTATGAAGACGAACGTGGCGAAGGCGCTGGCGAAGGGTTCAACTTCAACTACCCGTTGGCCGCCGGTTCAGGCTGGGACACCTGGAGCGCAGCGCTGGAACAGGCCTGCAATGAGATCGAAAGCTACAGTGCCGACATTATCGTCGTGTCCCTCGGAGTCGATACCTTCAAGGACGACCCGATCTCGCAATTCAAGCTCGACAGCCCGGATTACCTGGCCATGGGTAAGCGCATCGCCGGCCTCGGCGTACCGACACTGTTCGTGATGGAAGGCGGTTACGCAGTCGAAGAAATCGGCATCAATGCCGTGAACGTTCTTGAAGGTTTTGAAAGCGCTTGTTGAGGAAGTAGAAGAATGAAAAGTCTTAAGCGTTTCATCGTGCCGACGCTGTGTGCCTCGGTGCTCAGCGTTGCCGCCCACGCCGAAGAGCGAACCCTGCGCGTCTACAACTGGTTCGACTACATCACACCCAAGGCCCTGGAAGACTTCAAGGCCCAGAACACCCAGACCAAACTGGTCTACGACATCTTCGACACCAACGAAGCGCTGGAAGCCAAGCTGCTGACCGGCAACTCCGGATACGACGTGGTGGTGCCATCCAACGTATTCCTCGCCAAGCAAATCGAAGCTGGCGTGTTCCAGCCCCTGGACCGCAGCAAGCTGCCGAACTGGAATCACCTCGATCCCAAGCTGATGAAGCTGATCGAAGCCAACGACCCGGGCAACAAGTTCGCTGTGCCGTACATGTACGGCACCATCCTGATCGGTTTCAACCCGGACAAGGTCAAGGCCGCGCTCGGCGACAACGCACCCGTGGACAGCTGGGACCTGATCTTCAAGGAAGAGAACATCAGCAAGCTCAAGCAGTGTGGCGTCGCGCTGCTCGACTCGCCCTCGGAGATCCTGCCACTGGCCCTGCAACACCTCGGCCTGGATCCCAACAGCAAGAAGCCTGCGGACTACGACAAGGCTGAAGCACTGCTGATGAAGATCCGTCCGTACATCACCTACTTCCACTCGTCCAAGTACATGGCCGATATCGCCAACGGTGACATCTGCGTTGCGGTCGGATATTCCGGCAGCTTCTCGCAAGCTGCCAACCGCGCCAACGAAGCCAAGAACGGGGTGGTCGTCGACATGCGTTTGCCGAAGGAAGGCGCGCCGATCTGGTTCGACATGCTGGCGATTCCGAAGGGTGCGAAAAACCCCGACGACGCTTACACCTTCGTCAACTACCTGCTGCAACCCCAGGTGATCGCGCCGGTCAGTGACTTCGTCGGCTACCCGAACCCGAACAAGGACGCCACGGAGATGGTCGACCCGGTGATCCGCAACAACCCGAACCTGTACCCGACCGACACGGCGATGAGCACGCTCTACACCCTGCAACCGTTGCCCCGCGATGCCGAACGTGCGCGCACCCGGGCCTGGACCAAGATCAAGTCCGGCACCTGATACCCGCTTCACTCCCGCCGTCACCAGGACCTGCGCTCGCGCAGGTCTATTTTTGCCTGCGGCACATCAGCGACCCGACGCGCTCCTTTCAAAGAAAACGCCAGACCGCCCGCAGCCGCTCCAACGCGGCTTCGATAGCCTTTTCCGGCACTGCTGCAAACCCCAGAACCAACCCGGCACGCTGATCCATCGGGATCGTGGACTCGGGCAGCCAATAGCCACTCAAGCCATTGATCTCGACATCGACGCTACGTGCCAATTCAATCAACGCCTGTTCTCGCTCAATGCTGTCGACCGGCACTGTCATGTGCAACCCGGCGGCGACCGTGGGCAACTGGCCGATACCGGGAATGCCCCCCGGCCAGCCGCTGAGCAACGCATTACGCCGGCTCAGCGCCGCACGCCGCATGCGGCGGATATGCCGCTGGAAATGCCCGGCCGCCATGAACTCGGCCATTACGGCCTGGGTACTGACCTCGGAATGCCGTACGTCCACCGCCCGACGCTGGGCAAACGCCTGCACCAGATCCATCGGTAATACCAGGTAACCCAGGCGCAACGCCGGAAACGCTACTTTGCCGAACGTGCCGACGTAGAGCACCCGGCCTTGCCGATCCAGGGCCGCCAAAGGCGCCAGCGGCGCACCGCTGTAGCGGTACTCGCCGTCATAGTCATCCTCGACGATCCAGCCCTGCGTGCGTTCGGCCCAGGCCAGCAACTCCAGACGGCGAGCCAGGCTCATCACCACCCCGGTGGGGTACTGATGGGACGGGGTGACGTAGGTCAGACGGCAATCGTCAAGCTGTGCCAGTTCACCGCAGTCGATACCCTCACTATCCACCGCCACCCCATGCAGCCGGGCACCTGCTACGGCGAACGCATGACCGGCCGCCCGATACCCGGGATTTTCAATCGCCACCCCGTCACCGGGCTCCACCAGCAGCTGTGCACAAAGGCTGATTCCCTGCTGCGCGCCACTGGTGATCACAATTTGTTCAGCCGTGCACTGCATGCCACGGGAACTGCGCAAATACGCGGCGATCATTCCGCGCAAGCGTGCATCGCCGGCCGGGTCGCCGTAGCACAGTTGCTGCAAATCCGGTTTACGCCAGAAAGCCGCATTCAGCTTGGCCCAGACCTCGAACGGAAACAGATCGAACGCCGGAACACCGACCCGAAAAGCCCTGGGCGGACCACTGGGCGGCATGGGTAAATGGTTCTTTTCAACGCGGGACAAGGCGTCCCTGTGGGTAACTTTGCTGGATGAATCCACAGGCAAATCAAGCCAATTTGTGGATAAAGCTGTGGGTAAGCCTGTTGAAAACCCTGTGGATACTTTTGTGGATAGTTTTTTTGCCGGCAAGGTTGCCTGGGGTAATTGCGCGACGTAAGTCCCGTCGCCTACCCGCCCCTCGATAAACCCTTCAGCGTAAAGCTGATCGTAGGCGCGCACTACGCTGTTGCGGGAAATCGCCAGCGCGGCAGCCAGATCCCGACTGGCCGGCAGACGCGTGCCGCTGGCCAGTCGCCCGTCGAGCACCCGCATCCGCAATGCCTGATAGAGCTGCCGACTCAGCCCCTGGCGACGATCAAGTTCTATACCCGCCGGGTTGAAGGTCAAGGACAGTGGTTCGCTAGTCATCGCAATGGACCCATGAAATTGGTCATTAGTGGCTCTTACAACAGACCAATAGCCTGCCTAGGATGCAGATATTCGCCAAGGAAAATATCTCCATGTACACGCCACGTGCTTTTGCCATCGACGAGTTGTCCCAACTGCATGAACTGATCCTCGCCACCCGTCTCGCCATATTGGTGACCCACGGTGAAAGCGGCCTGCAAGCCAGCCATGTACCGGTGCTGCTGCATTGCGAACAAGGCTCGAACGGCACGTTGTACGGGCATCTGGCCAAAGCCAATCCACAGTGGAAAGAGCTGCGCGACGGCGCCGAAGCCCTGCTGATTTTTGCCGGTGCCGACGCCTACGTCAGCCCTGGCTTCTACCCGAGCAAGGCCGAACACGGCAAAGTCGTGCCAACCTGGAACTACGTCGCCGTACACGCCTATGGCCGAGCCGAAACCTTCAGCGATGGCGGGCGGCTGCTCGACATCGTCAGCACCCTCACCGATCGTCATGAAGCTGGCCGCGCCCAACCGTGGTCAGTGGCCGATGCCCCCGCCGATTACATCGACGGCATGCTCAAGGCCATTGTCGGTTTCGCCATTCCCATCGACCGTCTGGAAGGCAAGCGCAAGCTCAGCCAGAACCGTAGCCCCGCCGACATCGCCGGCGTGCGCGAAGGCCTGGCCGCCAGCCCCGACGTCAACGACCAAACCCTCGCCCAATTGATGCGCTAAGGAAGTCACCATGAGTCAAATCGACATTCGCCAAGTCACCGCCGGTGATCACGCGGCCTGGTTGCCGCTGTGGCAAGCCTACTTGCGCTTCTACAACACCGAATTGCCGGAGGCCGTCACCCAAAGCACCTGGCAGCGTATGCTCGATCCGAACGAGCCAACCCACGCCGCCCTCGCCTGGGCCGACGGCAAAGCGGTGGGCATGGTGCATTTCATCTACCATCGTTCGAACTGGGCCATCGAAAACTCCTGCTACCTGCAAGACTTGCTGGTGGCCCCGGAAACCCGCGGCACCGGCGTCGGCCGGCAGTTGATCGAGTTCGTCTACGCCACGGCCAAGGCTGACGGCTGCAACAAGGTCCACTGGCTGACCCACGAAACCAACGCCAGCGTTGCTCGAAGCTTATTTGGAATGACCAAACCACGCTTCTCGCGCCTTGCCCTGCACAACAGCAGGCCCGGCGCGGCGTGAAAACTAATTGAGAAAGCCCCCTAGGTTCAAGGAGAACAGCATGTCGATTTCACTCGCCGACTGGAAAGGCGTCCCCGCCCCCACGACTCAACTGATCGAAGGGCGTTACATCCGCCTGGAAAAACTCGACCCGGCACGCCACGTCGACGACTTATTCAAAGTCCTGCAAGGCCCGGGCGCCGACCCGAAGCTGTGGGACTACCTGCCTTACGGCCCCTTCCCGGAGCGCAGCGTCTTCAACGACTGGCTGAACAACCACGCGGCCAGCAGCGATCCGTATTTCTTCAGTGTGATCGACCGCGCCAGCGGCGAGGTCCAGGGCATTCTCAGCCTGATGTCCATCGTCCCGGCCCAGGGCCGCATCGAAATCGGCCACGTCACCTTCGGCGCACCGATGCAGCGCTCGCCGAAAAGCACCGAGGCGGTTTACCTGCTGGCCAAGGAATCCTTTGCCTTGGGCTACCGTCGCCTGGAGTGGAAGTGCAACAACGCCAACGCCCGCTCCAAATACGCGGCCGAGCGCCTGGGCTTCAGTTTTGAGGGGGTGTTCCGTCAGCACATGGTGGTCAAAGGGCAAAATCGGGACACCGCGTGGTACTCGATTCTGGACTCGGAATGGCCGGCGATTAGCGCCGGGTTCGAGAAGTGGCTGAGCGATGAGAATCAGACGGCTTCGGGGCAGGTTAAAGGGTTGGTGGAGTGTCGCGCTTAAAGTGCTTCCAGGCATCGCGATAGCCGGCCATGTCCCGACTTCTTGTAAGAAAAGACGTCAGTTCGAAGGGGCAAAAACTGTCTCCGTCGAACAGTCAGCCAATTACTACATGACAATCTGAGACTCCCCGCACCACTGCCGGAACCGCCTGACATCGGTACCGATGGCCTTCCTTTTAGAGTTTGGTCTTCTGACAAAGAGGCCAAACTCGATGCCTGTTCAACACAAATACCGACCACCACAACTTGCCTTGGCGATTGCACTTGTCCTGGGTTGCGCTGACGTTGCATCCGCCCAACAACCGGAGCAACCCAGTCCAGAGAACGCGTCTGACGCCATCGAGCAACTGGCCGCAGGCACCACCGCCAACCTGGCCAAAGCAACGTTGAACAGTGACAGCTCCGTGAGCGCCGCGATGCTCTCGGCGATGCGCCAGTCAGGCAGTGCCTCGGGTTTGAGCAGCCAAAAGAGAACTGCGCACCCGGCAGCGGCCGACAATAGTGCTAGCCGAGTCTGGCTACAGGCATTGGGGTACGGCGGCACACTGGATCGCTACTACGACGCCTTGAAGTACTCGACCCAAGGTCTGGTTCTGGGAGCGGATTGGGCATTTGACGAAGAATGGCGCATCGGCATGATGGGGGGTAAATCACAGACTCGCCTGGACAGCCGTGACCTCGACGGCGACCTCGATAGCTGGCATTTGGGGGCTTATGCCCTGCGCCAGAGCGGCTCCATGTCTTTGCGTGTTGGTGCCAGCTACAGCAATCATGACGGCAGCACCCAACGCCAGGTGGACTTCAATGGCTTCAGTGACCGCCCCAAAGGCAGGTACGACGCCAACACCCAACAGGCGTTTGCCGAAGTCGGATACAACCTCGGCCGCGCCAACATCAACATCGAGCCATTCGCCGGCCTTGGCTACCAACGTTATCAGCGCGATGGACTCACAGAAAAAGGAGGCGCTGCGGCGTTAAAGGTCGAGGGCCAGGAGCAGAACAATCTCAACAGCACTTTTGGCCTGCGACTGGCGAAGATCAATACGCTGGATAACGGCATGCAACTGACGCCACGGTTCAGTGCCAGCTGGAAACATACCTACGGGGAGATCGCCACAGAAACCCACCAACGACTCATCACCGGCGGCCGTAAAGAAACCGTGTCCGGTGCGCCGCTGGACCGCGACAGTCTGATGGTGGATGCGGGTCTGGAGCTGGGGCTTTCGGCGCAGCACACGCTGGGCGTTGGCATAAATGGCGAGATGGGCACCGACAGCCGAAACCATGGCGCTACAGCGCAGTGGCGGATGACCTTCTAACCATCAAACGCCGGGCAAAAAAAGGGGAGCACATGCCCCCCCGAGGTATAAAGCGTTGTATCGCGGCTGTTAACTCAGCCTTCGATCTCGATCAGGATTTCGCCAGGATTCACCCGGTCGCCCTTGGCCACGTGAATGGCGGTGACTTTACCGGCGATGGCTGCCTGGACTTCGGTTTCCATCTTCATCGCTTCGGTGATCAACACGGCCTGGCCTGCCTTGACGGTGTCGCCCTCCTTGACCAGCACGTCGACGATGTTGCCCGGCATGGTGGTGCTGACGTGACCCGGTGCAGTGGCTTGCTTGCGCTTGCTGCTGCCGCCGCCGACGAATTCGTTGAGCGGCTCGAACACCACTTCTTCCGGCATGCCGTCGATGGACAGGTAGAAGTGACGCTTGCCTTCGGCCTTGACGCCCACACCGGTGATGTCGACGCGGTAGGTTTCGCCGTGAACGTCGATGACGAACTCGGTCGGTACGCCTTCGCCACCAGCCGAGGCGACGCCGCCGGCTTCAGGAATCGGCAGCAGCACTTCGGGTGTCAGGGTGCCCGCAGCACGCTCTTCGAGGAACTTGCGACCGATATCCGGGAACATGGCGAAGGTCAGCACGTCTTCTTCGGACTTGGCCAGTGCGCCGATGTCGGCACGCAGCTTGGCCATCTCCGGCTTGAGCAGGTCAGCCGGGCGAACGTCGATCACTTCTTCGCTGCCGATGGCCTGGCGACGCAGTTGTTCGTTCACGGTGCCCGGCGCCTTACCGTAGCCGCCTTGCAGGTACAGCTTCACTTCGTTGGTGATGGTCTTGTAGCGCTCGCCGGCCAGCACGTTGAAGAACGCCTGGGTGCCGACGATCTGCGAAGTCGGAGTCACCAGCGGCGGGAAGCCGAGGTCTTCACGAACGCGCGGGATTTCGGCCAGCACTTCGCTCATACGATTGAGTGCGCCCTGCTCTTTCAACTGGTTGGCCAGGTTGGAAATCATCCCGCCCGGTACCTGGTTGACTTGAACACGGGTGTCGACGGCGGTGAATTCGCTTTCGAACTGGTGGTACTTCTTGCGCACGGCGTAGAAGTACAGACCGATCTCCTGCAGCAGTTCCAGATTCAGGCCGGTGTCGAACTCGCTGCCTTTAAGGGCGGCGACCATCGACTCGGTGCCCGGGTGGCTGGTGCCCCAGGCGAAGCTGGAGATCGCGGTGTCGATGTGATCGGCACCGTTTTCGATCGCCTTCATTTGGCACATCGCGGCCAGACCAGCGGTGTCGTGGGAGTGAATGAACACTGGCAGCGATTGCTCGGCTTTCAGCGCCTTGACCAGTTCGCCGGTGGCGTACGGGGTCAGCAGTCCGGCCATGTCCTTGATCGCCACCGAGTCGCAACCCATGGCCTCCATTTGCTTGGCCTGGTTCACGAAGGCCTCGATGGTGTGCACCGGGCTGGTGGTGTAGGCGATGGTGCCCTGGGCGTGTTTGCCGGCGGCTTTCACCGCTTCGATGGCCACGCGCAGGTTACGCACGTCGTTCATGGCGTCGAAGATACGGAACACGTCGATGCCGTTGACCGCAGCCTTGGCGACGAAGGCTTTGACCACGTCGTCGCTGTAGTGGCGGTAGCCCAGCAGGTTCTGGCCGCGCAACAGCATTTGCAGGCGGGTGTTAGGCAGCGCGGCGCGCAACTGGCGCAGACGCTCCCACGGGTCTTCTTTCAGGAAACGTACGCAGGCGTCGAACGTCGCGCCGCCCCAGCATTCCAGCGACCAGTAGCCGACTTTGTCGAGCTTGTCGCAGATCGGCAGCATGTCTTCGGTGCGCATGCGGGTGGCGAGCAGCGATTGGTGGGCGTCGCGCAGGATGGTGTCGGTTACATGAATCTTCTTGCTCATTGTTCTATTCCTCACAGGCCTGCGTGGGCGGCGATGGCGGCGGCGATGGCCAGGGCCAGCTCTTCGGGTTTGCGCTTGATCGAGTAGTTGGTCAGTTCAGGGTGGCTTTCAACGAAGCTGGTGTTGAACTGGCCGCTACGGAATTCCGGGTTACGCAGGATTTCCTGGTAGTACGCGGCAGTGGTCTTGACCCCTTGCAGACGCATGTCGTCCAGGGCGCGCAAGCCACGGTCCATCGCCTCTTCCCAGGTCAGCGCCCACACCACCAGTTTCAGGCACATCGAGTCGTAGTACGGCGGGATGGTGTAGCCGGTGTAGATTGCCGTGTCGGTGCGCACGCCAGGGCCACCGGGGGCGTAGTAACGGGTGATCTTGCCGAAGCTCGGCAGGAAGTTGTTCTTCGGGTCTTCGGCGTTGATCCGGAACTGCAACGCGAAACCGCGGTGCTGGATGTCTTCCTGTTTCACCGAAAGCGGCAGGCCGGAGGCAATGCGAATCTGCTCACGGACAATGTCGATGCCGGTGATTTCTTCGGTGATGGTGTGTTCCACCTGCACCCGGGTGTTCATCTCCATGAAGTACACCTCGCCCTCGGCGAGCAGGAACTCCACGGTGCCGGCGTTCTCGTATCCCACGGCCTTGGCTGCGCGCACCGACAGGTCGCCGATGTAGGCGCGCTGTTCCGGGGTCAGTTGCGGGCTTGGGGCGATCTCGATCAGTTTCTGGTTGCGACGCTGGATCGAGCAGTCACGCTCGAACAGGTGCACCACGTTGCCGAAGCTGTCGCCAAGAATCTGCGCTTCGATGTGCTTCGGATTGACGATGCATTTTTCCAGGAACACTTCCGCCGAACCAAAAGCCTTGGTGGCCTCGGAAATGACCCGTGGGAAAGCCTGTTCGAGTTCTTCACGGCTGTTGCAGCGACGAATGCCGCGGCCACCACCACCGGACGTGGCCTTGAGCATCACCGGGTAACCGATGCGATCGCCTTCGGTCAGGGCTTCTTCGATGCCCGACACGTTGCCTTCGGTGCCCGGGGTCACCGGTACGCCGGCCTTGATCATGCTGCGGCGAGCTTCGGTCTTGTCGCCCATACGGCGAATGACTTCAGCCGAAGGGCCGATGAATTTGATCCCGCGTTCGGCGCAGATCTCCGCCAACTCGGCGTTTTCCGAAAGGAAGCCATAGCCGGGGTGCAACGCATCGCAGCCGGTTTCCACCGCCAGGTTCACCAGCTTGCGCGGGTTCAGGTAGCCGGCCAGAGGTTCGGCACCAATGCTGTGGGCCTCATCTGCACGCTTTACGTGCAGGGCATGACGGTCGGCGTCGGAGTAGATCGCGACCGAGCGAATGCCCATTTCGGCGCAGGCACGTACGATTCGTACGGCAATCTCACCACGGTTGGCGATCAGGATCTTTGTTATCACTTGGAGTTTCCCTTGAGCCGGTGGTACCCACGACCTGCTAGAACAGGTCGACGAGTGACCAAATGTTTCAATTTGGTCGCAGGTCCACACTAGCGCCCACAAGGGATTAACAAAAATGAATAAAAATTGGGTCGTGCATAAGTAAAGACTTATAGTTGATTCACCAGCCAGCGACGAGAGTGACCAGATAATGCGTAAGTCATTGATGCGTATGACTTTGCGGCAATTGCAGATCTTCAACGAGGTCTGTGATTTGCGGTCCTATAGCCGCGCGGCCGAGGAAATGTCGCTCACACAACCTGCCGTCAGCCTACAGATTCGTCAACTTGAAGAGCTGATTGGCCAGCCTTTGTTCGATTACGTCGGCAAAAAACTCTACATGACCGAAGCGGCTGAAGCGTTACAGCGGGCCAGTCGGGATATTTTCGGGCGCCTGGAAAACCTCGACATGCAGCTGTCGGACATGCAGGGCTCGTTGCAGGGGCAACTGAAACTGGCGATTGAATCCAGCGCCAAATACTTCGTGCCGCATCTGTTTGCCGCATTCAAACGCCAGCACCCGGAAGTGAACCTGCAACTGACGGTGGTCAATCGCGGTCAGGTCATTCGGCGCCTGTCGGACAACCGCGACGACCTGGTGATCATGTCCATGGTGCCTCAGGACATGGGCCTGGAATTCCTGCCGTTCCTGAACAACCCGATCGTCGCCGTGGCGCCACCGGATCACCCGCTGTGTCATATGGGGCCGCTGCGCTTGCAGGATCTCGAGCCCTATACACTGCTGCTGCGTGAGCCGGGCTCCGGGACGCGGCTGGCGTGCGAAGAATACTTCAAAGAGAAACGCGTGCACTTCAACCAGACCCAGGAGGTCTCGTCTGCCGAAGCCCAGCGTGAATGTGTACTGGCAGGCCTGGGCGTTGCGTTGTTGACGCGCCACGCCCTGAGCCTTGAGCTGGCAACCGGTGGACTGATCGAGCTGCCGGTCGAAGAGCTGCCGCTGTTTCGCAGTTGGTGCCTGGTGCAGGCCAAGGCGAAACGCCTGTCACCGGTGGCTCACGCCTTCCTGGCGTTTATCCGTAGCGAACGGATTCAGATCAGCGCGCTGGTTGAGCGTTTCGACGGGAAGTCGAGGGAGATGCCTGCCAGAAATTGAGCTCCAATTCCGGAAAATCGCCAATTTCGGCCAGAAGCTGACGGCGTTCGCAGCGATCTTCGATGGCGCGGCGGAATTCCATGCGGCGCTGATCTTCTTGCTGACGACGGGTTTTGACAGCGCTGTTGCGTTCTTCGTAGGGCATGGCCATTTCGAGTCTCCCAAGGCGAGTACGGGAGTTTCAAGATAGGCGCGGGGGATGACGGTTTGGCGGCTCGGGCGTTACAGACTGATGAAAATTGCGGTGTATTCGAGGCCGCCATCGCGAGCAAGCTCGCTCCCACATTTGATCGTGCACGCCGCAGAACCTGTGGGAGCGAGCTTGCTCGCGATAAGGTCGGAACGACCTTCCAGCCATTTCAAGCCAGGCTCAATCGTCCAGCGCTTTCACCGACTTGGGCGACAACCGCAAGCTGCGCAGGCTGCGTTTGACGCTCTTGAGGTGGTTGACCAGGCTCGGGCCACGCGCCATGGCCACGCCCATCGCCAGCACGTCGATCACCACCAGGTGGGCGATACGCGACGTCAGCGGCGTATAGATTTCAGTGTCTTCATGCACATCGATCGCCAGATTGACCGTAGACAGCTCGGCCAATGGTGTCTGGCTCGGGCACAAGGTGATCAATGAGGCACCGCTTTCGCGCACCAGGTTGGCGGTGATCAGCAGGTCCTTGGAGCGCCCGGACTGGGAAATGCAGATGGCCACGTCAGTCGGCTTCAGCGTCACGGCCGACATCGCCTGCATGTGCGGGTCGGAATACGCCGCGGCGGTGAGCAGCAAGCGGAAGAATTTGTGCTGGGCATCCGCCGCGACCGCACCCGAGGCGCCGAAGCCGTAGAACTCGACACGCTGGGCTTGGGACATCAGTGTCACCGCCCGCTGCAACTCCAGCGGATCAAGTTTCTCGCGAACCTCCATCAGCGTATGCAGGGTGGTGTCGAAGATTTTCAGGCTGTAGTCAGCGACCGAATCGTCTTCGTGGATCGCAAACTGGCCAAAACTCGCACCCGCCGCCAGGCTCTGGGCCAGCTTGAGCTTCAGGTCCTGAAAGCCGGAACAACCGATGGCACGACAAAAACGCACGATGGTCGGCTCGCTGATGCCCACGCTGTGGGCCAGGTCGGCCATGGAGCTGTGCATCACGGCCGCAGGATCAAGCAGCACGTGGTCGGCGACCTTGAGCTCCGACTTGCGTAACAGGTGGCGAGACTGGGCGATGTGTTGCAGCAGATTCAAGGGGCTGGACTCTTTGTTATTGGCAGGTGCCGGGGATGTAGCACGCTTGTAGTTATACTACATGAATTGGCTTTTTGCCTGCTCAATGCGTTACCGAATCCCTCGATTTCACGTGCCCGCGCTTCATGTAGCAGCCATGGCGCCTCTCCAGGTGCGCCGGGTGCGCGTTTTAATGGACAAAAGCGCCTTACGTATCCCCGTCAGCTTGCGCGTGCAGCAAACCTGCCAACGTCTCGGCCTCAACCGGGCGGCTAATCAAATAGCCCTGCACTTCATCGCAGCGCTCAGCTTTCAGGAACTCAAGCTGTTCTCCCCGCTCCACCCCTTCCGCCACGACCTTCAGCGACAGGCCATGAGCCATGGCAATGATCGCCCGGGTGATCGCCGAATCCTCGGTACCCTCCCCCAACCCGCGGATAAAGGCCTGGTCGATCTTCACGTAATCCACCGGGATGCGCTTGAGGTAGCTCAGGGATGAGTAACCGGTGCCAAAATCGTCAATGGCCAGTTTCACCCCGAGATCACGCAACTGCTGGAAGGTTGCGATGATGTGTTCGACGCTGTCCAGCAACTGGCTTTCGGTGAGTTCCAGCTCCAGCAGTTGCGGTGCCAGCCCGGTCTCTTCCAGCACCTGCCGCACCAGACTGACCAGCTTGCCCTGGCGCAATTGATGCACCGACAGATTGACCGACACCCGAATCGCTTCGAGCCCCTGCCGCTGCCACTCACAGGCTTGCCAGCAGGCCTGCCGCAGCACGAACTCACCGATCGGGCCGATCAATCCGGTTTCTTCAGCCAGGCCGATGAAATCCCCCGGCGGCACGCGGCCCATGGTTGGATGATCCCAGCGCACCAAGGCTTCGGCGGCATTCAACCTGCCAGTGGCCAGGCACAGTTTCGGTTGGTAAAACACCTTCAGTTGTTTGTCTTCGATGGCTTTTCGCAAGTGGTTTTCCAGCTGTAAACGCTCCAGCGTGCTGGCTTGCAAGCTGTCGGTGTAAAACTGGAAATTATCGCCACCCAGGTGTTTAGCGTGCTGCATCGCCATATTCGACTGACTGACCAGTGCCGATATTTCCCGGGCACTGTCCGGCAACAAGCTGATGCCCATCGACGCGCTGACCACCAGCTCATGCCCGTCAATGGTCACCGGCAGGCGCAACTTGTTCGCCAGACGAGTCGCCACCCGGGCCAGGCTCGAAAGGTTGCCGTAGGAGTTGAACAGCACGGCAAACTCATCCCCAGAAAGGCGCGCGATGGTGTCTGCTTCAGGCAATGCATTCACTAGCCGCCGGGCCATCTTCTGCAACAACTGGTCGGCGACTTCATGCCCCAGGCTGTCGTTGAGTTGCTTGAATCGATCGAGATTGATGTGCAGCAACGCCAGGCTGCGATAACCGCCCTGTCGCACTCGTTGATGAGCCTCGCTGAGTCGTTCGCGAAACATCGCGCGGTTGGCCAGACCGGTAAGCTCGTCGTAATGAGTCAGATAGCGCATGCGCTCTTCGGATTCCCGGCGGGCTGAGAGATCAGCGAAGAAGCCCACAATATGACTGACATTTCCCCGGGTATCGCGCACGGCATTCAATTGCAGCCATTGCGGATACATCTCGCCGTTCTTGCGGGTTTCCACCAATTCGCCCTGCCAGCTGCCTTGCTGTTCCAGCGCCTGATGTATTGCGGCGTAATGCCGACGCGCATCGCGACTGCATGGCAGCTCAATGACATTGCGCCCGATCATGTCCTCGATGTCATAGCCGGTCACCCGACTGAAGGCTTGATTGATCGCGATCAGGGCGTAGTTCGGATCGAAAATCACGATCCCTTCGCTGGCCGCCTCGAACACGGTCGCTGCCAGTTGCTGCTGCTCTTCCAGGCCTTTGCTGACGCTGATGTCGCGGCGAGTGCCGACCATGCGAATCACCCGGCCGTTTTTGGCGCGCTCGACCGCCCGCCCGCGGTCCTCGATCCAGACCCAGTGGCCGTCGCCATGCCGCACGCGATACTCGATTTGATAGTCCTCGGTGCGGCCCTTCAAATGCTCGACCAGCGCCCTTTTCAGCGCAGGAAGATCCTCGGGGTGAAGACGCGGCTTGAGATGGCGCAGTATTGCTGTGACCTGTTCCGGCTCAAGGCCGAACAATTCCTGAATCTGCGTGTGATGGACTTCGTCGGTTTGCAGATTCCAGTCCCACAACCCCAACTCGCTGGCCTTCAATGCCAGCGCCAGACGCGCCTCACTCTTGCTCAGTGCCTGGTTGGCGGCGTCCAGTTCCAGGCTGCGCTGGGCGACACGGTTTTCCAGGTCGATCTGAATCTCTCGCAATTCATCCTCGGCACGTCGACGCTGTTCTATCTCCCTGGCCAGCTTCTGATTGAGCTGATCACTGCAGCTTTGCGCCTGCTGCAGATGCTCGATCAGTGCCTGATTCTGAAAGCGTCGCATCAAGCCCCGATCGATCAATCGATTGACTTGCCAGGCAACCACGCTCAATGCACCGAGCAGGATCAGCCCGAACCAGCCCCAACCTTGCTGCTGTTCGTCAGCCCCCCAAAACATATAGGCGATGGCCGGCAACAGGCAGGGCAAGGTGAATGACAGAAAGGCCGGCAGACTGACCGCATAAGCCACGCTGGCCGAGAGCGCTGCGGCACCGATGAGGCCGAAGACCCAGGCTTGCTGAATGAAGTTATCGGCGGGAACCAGGGCGATGCCGGCACCGGCCAGGGTCAGACCGGTTAGACCGGAGCCCAGCAAAAACATCCGCCGCCAAATGGGATGGGCCTGACGGTTGGGAATGGCCGAATCGAAGGCCGCAACCTGAATCACCCGCAATGCCACCAAAGACAACAACCACACCAGCCAGACACTGACCAGGAAATAGCGCTGCGGACTCCAGAGCAAACCGGCGCAGACCAGGCCATTGATCAGCATGAACAACGTGGGCAGCAGCGAGCCCTGATACAACAGGCGCGTGCGTTCAACCGCCATTTCCATGGCGTACTGTTTACGGATAACCCTGGGCTCCACAATGGGGCCCGACAGGTCGAAGCTGAGGGTCATAGGCGATGTTCTTGTTCTTATAATGATGAGCATGGGCCCGAAACTGCTCGGAGCATACACAAGCAATTGCCCGGACCAAACTGCTGCTGATCAATAAATGGCCAAATTTTTTCGGTCGCCGACACCCCTGAAAACGCTACGGACACGCCCCGCCAACGCCTGCAGCCAATGACCGACCGGTCGTCCTTCGCATAACTTTCATCGGCTAAAGCAAAGCGGTGTTTGCCCGGTGTGCCGCAGCCCCCTAGAATGCCCCGATGCGCGATGATCTCTCCCTTCTGCTGAACTCCCTCAACGATGCCCAACGCCAGGCCGTAGCAGCCCCCGTGGGTCGTCAGTTGGTCCTGGCCGGTGCTGGTTCCGGTAAAACCCGAGTGCTGGTGCACCGTATCGCCTGGTTGATCCAGGTCGAAAACGCCTCGCCCCACTCCATCCTGTCGGTGACCTTCACCAACAAGGCTGCTGCCGAGATGCGCCAGCGCATCGAACAGCTGATGGGTATCAACCCGGCCGGCATGTGGGTCGGCACCTTCCACGGCCTGGCGCACCGCTTGTTGCGAGCGCACTGGCAGGAAGCGGGCTTAAGCCAGACCTTCCAGATTCTCGACAGTGACGACCAGCAACGGCTGGTCAAGCGGGTGATCCGCGAGCTCGGCCTGGACGAACAGCGCTGGCCGGCCCGTCAGGCCCAATGGTTCATCAACGGCCAGAAAGACGAAGGTCTGCGCCCGCAACACATTCAAGCCAGCGGCGACCTGTTCCTGGCGACCATGCGCGGCATCTATGAAGCCTACGAGGCCGCCTGCCTGCGTGCGGGCGTCATCGACTTCTCCGAGTTGCTGCTGCGCGCCCTCGATCTGTGGCGCGATCACCCAGGCCTGCTCGCTCACTATCAAAAGCGCTTCCGGCACATCCTGGTGGACGAGTTCCAGGACACCAACGCCGTGCAATACGCCTGGTTGCGCCTGCTGGCCAAGGGTGGCGACAGCCTGATGGTGGTGGGCGACGATGACCAGTCGATCTACGGCTGGCGCGGCGCGAAAATCGAGAACATCTACCAGTATTCCGAAGACTTCCCGGACGCCGAAACCATTCGCCTGGAGCAAAACTATCGCTCCACCGCGGGTATCCTGAAGGCAGCCAACGCCTTGATCGCCAACAACACCGGGCGCCTGGGCAAAGAACTCTGGACCGATGGCGGCGAAGGCGAAGCGATCAATTTGTACGCCGCGTTCAATGAACATGACGAAGCCCGCTACGTTGTCGAAACCATCGAAAGTGCGCTGAAAACCGGCTTGTCTCGAAGCGATATCGCGATTTTGTATCGCTCCAACGCCCAATCGCGGGTTCTGGAAGAAGCTTTGCTGCGCGAGCGCATCCCATACCGCATTTATGGCGGCCAGCGCTTCTTCGAACGGGCGGAAATCAAAAACGCCATGGCCTACCTGCGCTTGCTCGAAGGACGGGGCAACGACGCCGCGCTGGAACGGGTCATCAACGTGCCGGCCCGTGGTATCGGCGAAAAAACCGTCGAAGCGATCCGCGACCATGCGCGCCACAGTGATGTATCGATGTGGGAAGCAATGCGCCAACTGGTGGCCAACAAAGGCCTGACTGGCCGTGCGGCCGGTGCCCTTGGCGCGTTTATCGAGCTGATCGAGAACCTCGCCGCCAAGTGCATGGAAATGCCGCTGCACCTGATGACCCAAACCGTCATCGAGCAGTCGGGGCTGATCGCCTATCACGAAGCGGAAAAAGGCGAGAAAGGCCAGGCCCGGGTAGAAAACCTCGAGGAACTGGTCAGCGCCGCGCGCAACTTCGAAAACAGCGAAGAAGACGAAGACCTGACGCCATTGGCAGCGTTCCTCGGTCACGCGTCGCTGGAGGCCGGCGATACGCAGGCCGACGAGCACGAAGACAGCATTCAACTGATGACCCTGCACAGCGCCAAGGGCCTGGAATTCCCTTATGTGTTCCTGGTGGGCATGGAAGAAGGTCTGTTCCCGCACAAGATGAGCCTGGAAGAACCCGGTCGCCTTGAGGAAGAGCGGCGTCTGGCCTACGTAGGCATCACCCGGGCGATGCAGAACCTGGTGATGACCTATGCCGAAACCCGACGCCTTTATGGCAGCGAGACCTACAACAAGGTCTCGCGTTTCGTACGCGAAGTTCCGAAAGGCCTGATTCAGGAGGTGCGGCTGTCCAACAGCGTCAGCCGTCCGTTTGGTGGCAACCAGTCGATGAGTGGTAGCAACCTGTTCAGCGGCAGCGAGATTCCGGAAACCGGCTTCAGTCTGGGTCAGACTGTGCGCCATTCGATCTTCGGTGACGGCGTGATCCTCAACTTCGAGGGCGCCGGTGCTCAGGCCCGGGTGCAGGTGAACTTCAGCGAAGGCAGCAAGTGGTTGATGCTGGGGTATGCGAAGCTGGAAGCGATCTAGCTTTTCTGTGGGAGCGAGCTTGCTCGCGATAGCGGTAGATCAGTCGACATTGTTTCTGGCTGTCAGTCCGTCATCGTCGGAGCGCCGCCCGGAGCAAGCTCGCTCCCACAGGTTGTAGACAGGCTCCAGGCCGATATCTGAATTTAAAGGTGCGATGAGATGGGCACAGGTTTCTTTTCTTCCTGGACATTCTGGGCCCTGTTATCGGCGGCATTCGCGGCAATGACCGCCATTTTCGCGAAAGTCGGCATCGAAAACGTCAACTCAGACTTCGCCACCCTGCTACGTACGATAGTGGTATTGGTCAGCCTGGCCTTGATTTTGTACGCCACGGGCCAATATCAGTCATTGGGATCGATCTCTGCGAAGAGCTACCTGTTCCTGCTGTTGTCGGGCCTTGCCACCGGTGCATCGTGGATCTGTTATTTCCGTGCACTCAAGGTCGGTCCGGCGTCACTGGTTGCCCCAGTGGACAAACTCAGCGTGGTGCTGGTGGCTGTTCTTGGCGTTGTCCTGCTGGGAGAAAAACTCGACCTGCGCCAATGGGGCGGAATCGGTCTGATCACGGCCGGTGTCGTCATGCTGGCCCTACGGCGCTAGGCGAACGTCCTACAAAACTTATCCACTCATCTGACATATCAAAGTCAAAAGGCCCTATTGCGCTGACTGAAGCTGAACACGACCTGTCAGGCAAAAGCCCGAAACACTCTGCCGCTAGCCAGTAACACTTCAGCTGTGCAACATGGCGCGCGTGCCTTCCACAAATGGGAATTCCCTTTATGAAACGTTTTCTTAGCATCGCCATGGCGTTGTGCATCGGCCTGACGATGAGTCTCGACGTCAATGCCGCCAAGCGCTTCGGTGGTGGCAAAAGCGCCGGCGCTGCGCCGACACACCAGACCAGCCAGATGGCTCCTTCTTCTCCAGGCATGGGCGGCGCTGCGGCGACCGCTGGTGCTGCCGGTGCCGCTGGCGCCGCTGCCAAGGCCGGTGGCGCTTCGCGCTGGCTCGGCCCTCTGGCCGGTATCGCGGCCGGCGGCCTGCTGGCCTCCATGTTCATGGGTGGCGGCTTCCAGGGCATGCAGATCTTCGACATCCTGATCATGGCGGTCATTGCGTTCCTGATCTTCCGCTTTATCGCCGCCCGTCGTCGCAAGCAGCAAGAGCACTACGCTCCGGCCGGCCACGCACCGATGCAACGTGAGGCATTCGAACAAAAGCCCGCCGGCGGTTCGATCTTCGGTGGATCGCCAGCGCCTGTTGCCACTCGTCCAGTGATCAACGCGCCAGCCTGGTTCAATGAAAGAAACTTCGTCGAAGCGGCGCGCAATCACTTCCAGTCCCTGCAACAGCACTGGGACGCCAACGAAATGGACAAGATCGCCGAGTTCGTGACCCCGCAAATGCTGGAGTTCCTCAAGCGTGAGCGTGCTGACCTGGGCGACGGTTTCCAGTCCACCTACATCGACAACCTCAATGTACAGCTGGACGGTGTGGACGATCGCGCCGACAAGACCATCGCCACCCTGACTTTCACTGGCGTGTCGAAAACCTCGCGTTTCGACCAGGGTGAAGTCTTCAGCGAAAGCTGGAACATGGAACGTGCACAGGGCGAAAACCAGCCTTGGCTGGTAGCCGGTATCCGCCAGAACGGCTGATCCCGCGTAGTTCTATTCGGAAGGTGCCGAGCCTGTTTTTAACGCCGTATGATCGACGCGCAGGCACGTTCCGGACAGAACTTCACCTGCTGTAAACAAAACCCCGGCTCAGGCCGGGGTTTTCTATTTCGCGGTTGCATCTATAGCAAGCTACTGTATAAACCGCCCCATATAAACCGCGCCATACAAGCAAGAGGATCCCGGACGTGGAAGAAATCATCGAACAACTGCGTGAAGCCAACGAACCGGTACCGGTCCCCTTGGAATTGCCTGACGAAGACCTGCTGGTCGAAATCGAAGAACAATTGTTCATCGACATTCCGTTTGTCTTCAGAGAGTTTCTGCTGACCGTCAGCGACGTGGTCTACGGCAGCCTGGAACCGGTCACCGTGACCGACCCTCAATCCCACACCTACCTGCCCGACGTTGCTGCCAACGCCTGGGACGCCGGTGTCGATCGCAGCATGATTCCGATTTGCCAGGACGGAGACGACTACTATCTGGTCGAAGAAGACGGCACCGTGGTGCTTTGGCAAGCTGAAGAAGAGCTCATCGCCGAAGAAACCTGGGAGTCGGTGTGGCACTGGGCGCGGGACGTCTGGCTGGAAAGCTGATCCAGTCAACGCCGCTGGGTGGTCAATGCCCGGACGACTCCTTGTGATTGTCGAGGGTTTCCAGCAACGCCACCTGCATCCGCGTATGCACACGAATGAACCAGCGMCACAGCAGTGCCGCCACGGCGGCCGCGACCACGGCGATCAGTACCAGCAACTTGTTGGTCGGCAGAATACTGGCCGACAAGGCTGCCAGCAGTAAAAAGATCACCAGCAGCGACAGGATCGGGATCACTTCGGCGATCACCCGGCGCACTCGCTGCGTGTGGCGCCCGGCCATCTCCGGCTTCACGCCCATTTCCGCCAACAACATCGACAGTGCCTTTAGCTTGCGGTACGCCGCAATCAAAAACGGCAGCGATAACAGCAGCGCCCCACCCCAGATCAACGCCTTTTGCCAGCTCGGATCGCTGATCCAGCCTTGCAGGTAAGCCGACATGCGTTCGGCGAAGTACGCCCCCGAGAAGAAGATCGCGATCACGAGCGCCAGATTGACTCCAACCTGCAGCAAAATCCTGCGAATCATGGATGCCAGTAACGCGCCCTCACCCTGAGGCTGGATGCTACGCAGCCATTCGCCGTACATCCCCAACACCCGTCCCAGGCGGTCTGGCATGGCGCCGGCAAGCTTGATCGACAATGGATCAGCCGCACGAATCAGATAAGGCGTCAGCAAGGTCGTGATCACCGAAACCGCCACAGCCACGGGGTACAGAAAGTTACTGGTAACCTGCAACGTCATGCCCAGTGCCGCGATGATGAAAGAGAATTCGCCAATCTGTGAAAGACCCATCCCGACACGCAGCGAGGTGCGTCCGTCATTGCCGGCGATAAATGCACCAAGGCCACAGGACAGCATCTTGCCGAGCACTACGGCTACGGTAATGACGGCGATTGGCCAGGCGTACTGAAGCAGGATCGCCGGATCGAGCATCAGCCCGATGGCCACAAAGAAAATCGCACTGAAAAGATCGCGAACCGGTTCAATCAGTCGTTCAATTTTCAGCAGTTGCCGGGATTCAGCCATGATTGCGCCAATCAGGAATGCCCCGAGGACCATGCTGTATTCAAGCTTGACCACCAGCAGGCAGAAGCCAAAACACAGGCCCAGCACCGTGATCAGCAGCATTTCGTTGCTCTCGAATCTGGCCACGTAGGCCAGCAAGCGCGGCACCATCAGGATGCCGATGACCAATGCGACGATCATGAACAGCGACAACTTGCCGACCGTGGAAAACACTTCGCCGGAGCTGACCGTACCGCTGACCGCTATGCTGGACAGCAGCGCGATGATGCCGATGCCCAGAATGTCTTCGACGATCAGCACTCCGAATATCAACTGGGCAAATCGCTCGTTCTTCAACTTCAGATCATTGAGCGCCTTGACGATGATGGTGGTCGAGGAAATCGCCAGGATCGCGCCGAGGAACAGTGAATCCATGGTGTTCCAGTCAAACCAGCGGCCAATTTCGTAGCCGATCCAGATCATCAGCACGATTTCCAGGAACGCCGCGATGAATGCCGTGGCCCCAACCTTGAACAGCTTGCGCAGGCTGAACTCCAGGCCCAGGCAGAACATCAGGAATATCACTCCGAGTTCGGCCAGGGTCTTGATGGTTTCTTCGTCGTGGATCAGGCCGAATGGCGGAGTGTGCGGGCCAATGATGAAACCGGCGACGATGTAGCCCAGCACTACCGGTTGTTTCAGCCGATGGAAGAGTACGGTTACCACGCCTGCGATCAACATGATCACTGCCAGATCCTGAATGAAACTGATGGCATGCATGGCGTGAGACTCCCTGGATGGTATTGCTCGATCCCCGGAAGCAGGAAAAGTCTGATCGAGCAGAACAAAAATCGGAATTGCACGTAGGAAATGCCCTTGAGGCAAGGCTTTTTGCAGGGTAACACCGCGACTTCTGACAGAAAGGCGGTGCAATATATGGAAACAGATCGTTCCGGCGTGACGGCGACTCCGCACCCGGCGTCCCGATAACTGTTGGTTTGAAAAAACCGCTGAGGCACCCGCAGAGGTGCATCCCTCAAACCTGGCCTTGACCCGTGAGAATGCTATGGAACCCGGAAACGCCCAGCTGTCGATGACGGTATTGATGACCCCTGACATGGCCAACTTCTCTGGCAATGTTCACGGCGGTACCCTGCTCAAATACCTCGACGAAGTGGCCTACGCCTGCGCCAGCCGTTATGCCGGCCGCTATGTGGTGACCCTGTCGGTGGATCAGGTCATTTTCCGTGAGCCGATCCATGTCGGCGAACTGGTGACCTTTCTCGCCTCGGTCAACTACACCGGCAACACCTCCATGGAGGTGGGCATCAAAGTGGTGACCGAGAACATCCGCGAACGCTCGGTGCGCCACACCAACAGTTGCTTCTTCACCATGGTCGCGGTGGATGACCAGCGTAAACCTGCATCGGTACCACCGCTGCAACCGCAGAACAGCGAGGACAAGCGCCGCTATATGCAGGCTCAACAGCGTCGGCAGATTCGTCAGGAGTCGGAAAAGCGCTATCAGGAGATCAAGGGCGACGTCTGACGTGTTCGATCGTTCAATCGCCATCGCGGGCAAGTCGAATCGTCGCACCGCCGCTCCCACAGGGATTCAAGTTGTAAGCACTCTTTGTGCAACACAGCAAAACCTGTGGGAGCGGGCTTGCTCCGGGCGGCGATCCGACGATTGGCGTCAACGCCAGATCAGAGGCTGATCGAGGTCGCCTCGAACCGCACCCGCGGATGGGCAATCCGGTCCTGGGCCCGGACCAGTTCCAACTCGTAGCTGGTACACGCCTGGGTTTCCAGCAGCACTTCATGCACCGCCGACGCCGTGAACTCGAAAGCTGCCACCAGGCTGTCACCCAACAACACACGCGCCAGGAACAGCCCGGACGTCAGATCGCCCACGCCCACCGGCTGACGCGGGAACGCCAGCAGCGGACGCTGCAAGTGCCAGCTGCCTTCGGCCGTCACCAGCAGCATCTCAAAGACCTCCGCCGGTTTACCGGGATAGTCCAGATGCTTGACCAGCACTGCTTTCGGGCCGCGCGCCAACAATGCACGTGCCATGGCCAGGCAATCGAACAGCGATTGCGGCTTGCGCCCGGAGAAGCTGTCCAGCTCCAGCTGGTTCGGACACATGAAGTCCGCCACGGCGGCGGCCTCTTCCAACAGGAAATCACTGACCTCCGCCGGAACACTGCAGCCCTTCTCCGGATGCCCCATGACCGGGTCACACAGGTACAGCGCCTTGGGATTCATCGACTTGATCCGCGCCACACCAGTCAGGATCGCCCGACCCTGGGCCGCACTGCCGAGGTAACCGGAGAGCACCGCATCGCAGTTACCCAACTCGCCAATCGCCGCGATACCCTCGACCAGGTCGGGGATCTGGTGCGGCGCCAGCACCTCACCGGCCCACTGACCGTACTGGGTGTGATTGGAGAACTGCACGGTGTTGAGCGGCCAGACATTCACCCCGACCCGTTGCATCGGGAAAACCGCGGCGCTGTTGCCGGCGTGACCGAATACCACGTGGGACTGGATAGCGAGCAAATGCGGAGTACGTTTCATGCGGTGGATTTCCGTAAAACGATTGAAATTCTAGCCGCGCAGTATGCGACTAAACGCAGCCTGTACGACAGACCAGCGACGCAGTTAAGCTGACACTATCTTGTTGGAGCACCCTGTTGATGCTGACCCTTGGAAATATATTCGTGCTGATGCTGTTCGCCACTGCCGGCGCATGGCTATGGCACAACCACGGCTTGCGCGAGCGCGCGCTGGAGCGGGTCAAGCAGCATTGCGGCAAACTCGGGATCGAATTGCTGGACGGCAACGTGGCCTTGAAAAGAATCGCGTTCATCAAGGATGCCAGTGGTCGGCGACGCCTGGCCCGTGTGTACAACTTCGAATTCACTGTGACCGGTGAAAGCCGGCACAACGGCACCATCACCCAGTTCGGCGCTCACAGTGCACAGATTGAGCTGGCGCCCTACCCGGTCCCGTTCGACGAAACCGAACCAGTGGTCGACGTGGCGAAACCTCGCGCGGAAGTGATCGAGCTGAGCCAGTGGCGTCAGGACCATACCAAGTGGCGGCCTTGAGCCGTTAACACGATCCGGGGCGGCACGCTGCCAGCTCACGCTGCAGTCGTTCTGCATTCTGCGCCTCACTGAAAATCAGCTCGATACGCGAGTCCTGCCGCCATTCACTGGGCTGCCAGTGCAGCACCGAGTTATCCACCGCGTTCGCCGAAACCCAGCCGTGGGCGCTGTGGATAACCAGCTTCGCCCGCCTCCAGGCAAGGCTTTCAAGCCACCGACCAACCAGAGCGGCATCAAACACCTGGCTTGCGTGCCAACGCCATCCGATGCTCCAGCCTCCTTCCTGTTCCTGGCTCAAGCAAATGGGCAACGCAGGATCGCTCCAGACCGCCGGCAACTGCGCCAATCCCTTGGGCAAGGCGAAGTTATCCACACCTGCCAGCGCCTTGGCATTCAGCCCCGGCAATTCGCTCAAGGGTAAAGCCGCCTGTTGCGTCCAGCACAGGGGGAGCGGCGGCAATTGTCCGGCGATTCGCTGGCGACTGTCTTCGTCGAGACCTTCAGACTTGTTCAACAGCAGCAATCCCGCATGGCCCAGCGCTTGCTGTTGAACATCCGGCAGCGGTTTGCCAGCGGCGAGCAACTGGGCATCCAACACCAGCACACAAGGCTGAACAGCCAACACGCCTTGCCACGGCGCCTCACTCAATTGCCTGAGCAACTGCGCCGGATGCCCCAGCCCCGAGGGTTCGATGAACAGCCGATCCGGTTGCGCCTTGCGCAACAAGCGCCCAAGACCAATCTGAAACGGCGCACCGTTGACGCAACACAAGCAGCCACCGGCCACTTCCCCCAGTGCGATACCATCGGCGTCCCGGGTCAGTAGCGCAGCGTCGAGACCGATCTGGCCAAACTCGTTGATCAACACCGCCCACCGCTCGCCAGCCGGGCGCTGGGCCAGCAGGTGCTTGATCAGGCTGGTCTTGCCGGCGCCCAACGGGCCGGCAATGACATGAGTGGGGATATTCTGCAGCATGGTTGATGATTTCTGAGGAGGTGGTGGATGCGGTTGATCGGCTTGTCGTTGCTCCTGGCACTCGTTTCAGGCGAGGCACTGGCCCAGGCGTGTGTGGTTCACAGCCAGGGTGAGCGGCTTGACGTCCAGCTTTGCCAGCAGAACCGCAACATCCCGCCAAAGCTCTTTGCCGATGGCTTCTGCCAGCCGAACCTGGCGGGGCAGAAAGTCGAAGTGCAGTATGTCGATCAATGCCCCGGCGGCGCATTTGGTATCTGCAGCAACGCCCAAGTCGCCAATATGCCCTACCGACAGGATATTCACTATTACGGCGTTGCCACCGACACGGCGTATTTGCAGCCGTACTGCGAGGCCCAGAGCCAGGGCACCTGGCTCAAGCCTTGAAGCGCCAGTAGTGGATCAGGCGGCCTCTTCATACCAAGGGCCGAATGGATCAGGCAGCGAACGCCAGCCCTCTACGCCCAGCGCCATTTCCTCATCGGTCAGCAGGCAGGTGTCCAGCTCGGCCGTGAGTTGCGTGAAGTCGATGTTCTGGCCGATGAACACCAGTTCCTGGCGACAATCCCCGCTGTCGGCGGTCCAGTTTTTCATGATCCCGGTGGTACTTTCTTCGTCCTGCGGCCATTGGTTTTTCGGTACGAAACGCCACCAGCGCCCGGCAAAACCATAGCGCATCAAACCACCGGCCTGAGACCAACTGCCGGCGTCCATGTGCTTGCTCGCCAGCCAGAAAAAGCCCTTGGAGCGCAGCAGCTTGCCGTTGTCCCAAGGACCGTCGATGAAGTTGAAGAAACGCTGCGGATGGAACGGCCGGCGAGCCCGGTAAGCACTGGAAGCGATGCCGTACTCTTCGGTCTCCGGTACGTGTTCGCCGCGCAGTTCCTGCAACCATCCCGGTGCCTGGGCAGCCTTTTCGAAGTCAAAACGACCGGTGTTGAGAATCTTGTTCAAAGGGATTTCGCCCATCGCCATCGGAATGATTTCCGCCCGGGCGTTGAGCCGTTCAAGTATGGCGATCAGTTCTTCGCGTTGGTGGCGGCTGATCAAGTCGATCTTGCTGAGCAAAATCACATCGGCGAACTCGACTTGCTCGATCAATAGATCGGTAATTGAACGCTCGTCTTCTTCCCCAAGTGTTTCTCCTCGGGAAGCCAGGCTTTCGGCAGCCTGGTAATCGAGCAGGAAGTTCATGCCATCGACCACCGTGACCATGGTGTCGAGACGTGCGATGTCGTTGAGGCTCTGGCCGTTTTCATCGCGGAAGGTGAAGGTTTCCGCCACCGGCAGCGGTTCGGAAATACCGGTGGACTCGATCAGCAGATAGTCGAAGCGACCCTCCCTGGCGAGTTGACTCACCTCCTCCAGCAAGTCTTCACGTAACGTACAGCAAATACACCCGTTACTCATCTCCACCAACCGTTCTTCAGCCCGATTTAGGCTGACATCACGCTGGACTTCGGTGCCATCGACGTTGATTTCGCTCATATCGTTAACGATGACTGCAACTCGCAATCCATCGCGATTACGTAGTATGTAATTAAGAAGTGTACTTTTTCCGGCGCCTAGAAAGCCGGAGAGAACGGTCACGGGGAGTCGATTGGACATCTGCATATTCCTCACAGGGATGCCCGGTCGCGGTGTCGGGCTTATATAATGTTATACTGTAACAACACAAATAAGCCATCCCCTCTTGCCCGGCAGGGCAAAGGACAGGATGCTGAACGCCGCGCCCTTCGTGAGAAAGCCCATGCGCAACGCCCTTAAACCTGCATTGATCATGCTTTCCCTGCTGGTGGCTGCCGACGCTATGGCCCAGGTCCCGAGCCTGGCCAGATGCACCCGTAGCGCCAACCTGCTGGCCTGTGTGGATGCGGATGGCAACGCCTACAGCGTCAACACCGCCGGCAGCATCATCTACCTGCGGGGTTTCGAAACGGCCGGAAAACGCTATTGGGCGCAGACCAACAGCCGCTACGGCCAGCTTGTGTTTTTCACCGGTATCGCTTCCGACGGCGAGGCCTGGGTTGGCTACAACCAGCGCGTCGGCTGGACCACCATCAACCGGTTTTCCAGCTCTGGCGGCAGCAGCGCCAGGTTCACCTGCAGCCGGTTCACTGGCTGTTAATCCTCTTTGTTTTTCCGTTAAAGGCGTGAAATCAGGCTGAGCAAGTGGCGTCTGTGCATGATGAAAGCCTGCTCATGAAAAGACATCGTCGATTGCATAGTTATGATATAACATTAAAAATCAACTCCCACGATGGATCTGCTCATGAATGCGCTGACTCTGCCGGATATCGCCGCGCAGGCCTCACGCCAAGCCCTGCCACTGGAGTGGGTGGGCATGTGCGGCATTGCTCTACCTGTTTTGTTTGATGGCCAACGATTGAATGCAAAGGTCGATGCCGGCGTGAGCCTCGACGATGGCAACGCGCGCGGCATTCACATGTCACGGCTCTATCTGGCGCTTGAATTGCTGGAGCAGGAAAACCTTTCTCCTGCTTTATTGCGGCGGGTTTTGCAGCGTTTTCTTGAGAGTCATGACGGGCTTTCCAACAGTGCTCACTTAACCCTTCACGCCGATTTGTTGCTGAAAAGGCCGGCGCTGATCAGTCCACTGGCTGGCTGGAAAAGCTATCCCGTCACCCTCGAAGCACGTTTGAAAAACGCGATGTTCCACGTGGAACTAAAAATCGATGTGCCTTATTCCTCAACTTGCCCATGTTCCGCAGCGCTTTCTCGACAGCTGATTCAGCAGCAATTCGTCGATGATTTCGCCAACAAGCCACTGCAACACGCCGATGTTTTAGCGTGGCTCGGCTCCACGAACGGCATCGTTGCCACGCCTCACAGCCAACGCAGCAGCGCCAAGTTGCGCGTACGGCTGGCTGATTTTTTGGATGAGTTGCCTCTGATTGCCGTCATCAACGATGCCGAAGCCGCACTCGGCACAGCCGTTCAAACAGCGGTAAAACGCGCCGACGAACAGGCCTTCGCCCTCGCCAATGGTCAGAACCTGATGTTCTGCGAGGATGCCGCACGCCGTTTGAATCTGGCCCTGAAGTGCTCCACAGGCATCAACGCCTTCCACATTCGAGTCACCCACGCCGAAAGCCTGCACGCCCATGACGCCGTAGCCGAAAGCCGTTTCAACTGGGAGGTCGCATGATTGCTTGCCACGCCTTGCGCTGGGCGTACCGGGGCAGCCACTCACACCCGCGCTGGACTTCGAACTGTCGAAGGGCAGCCTGACCGCCATTATCGGTGCGAACGGCTCCGGAAAAAGCAGCCTATTGAAGGTCATCGCTGGCTTGCAAAAACCGTTGGCTGGAAAGGTGCTACTGAGTGTTCCACTCAAGAGCGGTGTGTCGTTCCTGCCCCAGCAACAACACCTGGACAGGCAATTTCCAATCAGTCTTCAGGCATTGGTCGCCGCCGGTTTCTGGGGCAACAAACAGTCATCGGAGATTCGTAGCCAACGACTGAAAACCGTCCTCCATCACTGGTGCCTGAACGGCCTGGAAGATCGACCCTTGATGGCCCTCTCCGGCGGTGAATTGCAACGCGCCCTGCTCGCCCGATTGAGCCTGACAGACGCGTCTTTGCTGCTGCTCGATGAACCCCACACAGCCCTCGATGAACTCGGCCAGGCATTGCTCTGGAAGCACATACACGATTGGCACCTCGAAGGCCGGACACTGGTGGTCGTGTGCCATGACCTCGCCGCAGTCCGCGAACACATCCCACAAACGTTGCTGATCAAACAAAGCGGTTGTGTATTCGGCCCGAGCACCGAACTGATCCGCCAACAACCACAGGCACAGGTGGCCTGATGATCGCTGCCGCGCATCTTTGGCAACCGTTCCAGGAGTTCGTCTTCATGCGTCGGGCGCTGATCGCCGCTGACCCGGCGAACACAGCCGACTATGAGCGCAACAGTAAGGCGTACCTGACACAGATCTACGCCCTGCTCGCCGAAGCCAAGGCCAAGCTCGGCTCACTGCCACCGGGCAACCGCAAGATCGTGACGTCCCATGACGCCTTCGCTTATCTCGGCCAGGCCTACGGCATCGAGTTCATGTTGCCTCAAGGTCTCTCCACCGAGCGCGAACCTTCAGCCGCCGAAGTGGCCGCACTGATCACCCAGATTCGTCAGGCCAAGGTCAAGGCGGTGTTCATGGAAAACATCAAGGACGCCCGCCTGCTCAAGCAAATCGCCGATGAAAGCGGCGCGCAGATCGGCGGCACGCTGTACTCCAATGCCCTCGCGGCGAGCGGTCCGGCCAGTACCTTCACCGGGTTGTTCGAGTACAACCTCAACACCCTGTACAACGCGTTGAGCCAGCCATGATCCGCCAGAACCCTTCCGGAGATTTACCGCTGACTGCCGAGTCGGCCTACGTCGACAAGACGGCGATCATCTGCGGCAAAGTGGTGATCGGCGAGAACGTGTTCGTCGGTCCCTACGCCGTGATCCGCGCTGACGACGTCGATGACTCAGGCGACATGCCGCCGATCACTACACTGGTGGCCAAAACCAGCCACCGTGTCGCCGATCTATTCGCCATTCCCGATCGCGGTTATCTTCGAGAAGGCTATTGGGCAGATCTGATGCTGATCAAACCCGAACCCGGCGGCGTTGCCGTTTCCACGCAACCGATCCTGTCGCAATGCGGCTGGACACCCTTCGCCCGCTGCAGCTTTCGGCACAGTGTCAGAACCACGATCGTGTCGGGGCAACTTGCCTGGCGCGACAAACGTCTTAATGACAACTGCCAGGGTTTGCCCCTACGGTTTATGCGATAACGCTCGTTAGAAGCACCTGAGTACGCCGACCATGATCCAGATCACCCTATCCGACGGTTCATTGCTTGAGTACGACCAGCCGCTGTCCGTGCACGAGGTGGCCGCCAGCATCGGCCCCGAACTGGCCAGCGCGGCTGTAGCGGGCCGAGTCAATGGTGTGCTGGTGGACTGTGAATACATGATCGAGGCGGATGCCCGGGTCAGCATTGTCACCCCCCGGGAGCCGGACGGCCTGGAGATCTTGCGCCGCTCCTGTGCCTTGATGCTGGCGATGGCGGTCAAGCAACTCCACCCGCATGCGCAAATGCGTGCGGGCAAGGAATTGGGCGACGGTTTCTTTTACGAGTTTGCCGTCGAGCCACCGCTGACCGCGGCAGACCTGCCCCTCATCGAAGCGCGCATGCAATCACTGGCAGCGACCAATCACTCGATCCGTCGTCGGCAACCGCGCGAAGAGGTCTCGCTGTACCGGCTGGGGGACACCGAGTACCAGAGCCATGGACCGCATGTCCCCACCACCAAAGTCTTGCAGGCGTTTACCCTCGACCACATCAACGGCACGTTACAACAACGGATCTACGGCACCTGCTGGTCCAGCCATCAGGAACTGCAACAGTGGTGCGTTCCACCCCTCGTGGTCGTTGTGAGCATGGATGATCGCCAGGCGACTTATGCACAAGCGGTGACCGAATCCTTGCGCCAACGGGGCGTGCGCGCCAGGGCCGACCTGCGTAACGAAAAAGTTCACTACAAGATTCGCCAGCACAGCCAGACCGTGCCGT
Source organism: Pseudomonas sp. P4_C3 (assembly GCF_056402075.1). Lineage (NCBI taxonomy): Bacteria > Pseudomonadati > Pseudomonadota > Gammaproteobacteria > Pseudomonadales > Pseudomonadaceae > Pseudomonas > Pseudomonas sp. P4_C3. The sequence goes on along the minus strand of NZ_JBFUIC010000002.1, from coordinate 26,969 downwards.
ATCTGGTGGTGGTGGGCGAGAAAGAACAAGCTGGGGGATTTGTCAGTGTGCGCAGCCGCACGGGGGAAGATTTTGGCCGGATGCCTGTCGAGGCGGCGTGTGAATGGTTGAGTCGGCCGGGGATTTAGGGAGCTGTGCGGACGCTTTCGCGAGCAGGCTCGCTCCCACAGAGAACGCACAATCAATGTGGGAGCTGTGCTCGCGAAGCTCTTTTAAGCTCTTGGCTTCACCGTGCCGCAATCCTGTCCCAACCAGACGGCGCGGGATTCGAGGCTGCCCTTCTGCTGAATGCCGGTGGCGTTGAACGTCCCGTTGACCTTGGTGGTGAATTCGCGATCACTGAGGAATGTCGCCACGCCCGCACCCTGGGCTCTCGGGCAGCTGAAACGGAATTTCCACTGATTGCCGGAGCGGTCGGTGATTTCCTGCTTGCAGCCCGACTGCGGATCGGTCAGCGGAATGTTATCGGTCTTGACTTGCTCCGGGGTCAGGCACGCCCGGACCCCTTTACCGCCCATAGTGATGCCCTGTTTTTCCAGCTGTGCACGCTGCTCAGGGGTCATCTGGCTCTGGAGCTGACCGAGGATCAATTGCAGGTCCGGCATATTCTGTTCATCGACCTTCATGTTGCTCGTAGTCAGCTCCCACAATCCTGGTTGCAGCATTTGCGCGTGAGCCGCCACAGGAAGTGCCAAACCCAGTGCCATGGCCAAACCCAGCAGACGAACGTTCATCGAGTAACTCCTGATCAGTAGTGGCCGTTAGACGTCAGCCGCGCGCTTCGGTTCATGGGCCAATTAATTAGCGACATTCTGCACGGAACATGGTCTGTTAAGCACTGAATCTTCAGGAGCAAGGCAGCCCCCATGGATTATTTCGGACCGCATATTTTCGGTTATACCATCGCCCTGTTGCACTCGCTGGGCATGATCGCAGCCATACATGCCGTATTGACCGTCCGTACCGCTCAAGGCTCGATCGCCTGGGCGCTGTCGCTGTTTTTCATCCCTTACTTCACGCTGATCCCGTACCTGATGTTCGGCCGCAGTACCTTCGATGGCTACATCAAGGCCCGGCGGCAGGCCAACGAAGAAATGCGCAAGGCTGTTTCCGAACTCAACTGGCGACCCTGGGTAGAAGAAGCGCTCACCGCCCGTGCTTCCTCTGCATACGCCTCACTCAGAGCGATGCTCAAGCTCGGACACATGCCCTGCCTGGCCAACAACCAAATGCGTCTCTTGATCAACGGTCAGAACACGTTCGAGGCCATTTTCGAGGCCATCAGCCAGGCGAAAGAAGCTGTGCTGATCCAGTTTTTCATCGTTCACGACGACCGCCTCGGCCAACGCCTGCAAACCCTGCTGTTGAAGAAAGCCGCCGAGGGCGTGGCGATTTACCTGTTGTATGACCGAATCGGCAGTCACTCCCTGCCCCACGGCTACGTACAGGCCTTGCGTGATGGCGGGGTCGAGGTCAAAGCCTTCGCCACCCGCAGTGGCTGGCTCAATCGCTTTCAGGTGAACTTCCGCAACCACCGCAAGATCGTGGTGGTGGACGGCATTCTCGGCTTCGTCGGCGGGCACAACGTCGGTGACGAATACATGGGCGAGAAACCACCCCTGGCCCCTTGGCGCGATACCCACGTGCAAGTGCGCGGGCCGGTGGTGGCGTGCATGCAGGAGTCTTTCGCCGAAGACTGGTTCTGGGCGGCTCGTGCACTGCCGCTGCTGATCCTGCCCGAGGTTTATCCGGAAGACGGCGTGCTGTGCCAGTTGCTCGCCAGCGGGCCGGCAGACGCCTACGAAACCTGTTCACTGTTCTTTGTCGAGGCCATCCATGCGGCGACGAAACGGGTGTGGATTACCAGCCCGTACTTCATCCCCGACGAAGCCGTATTCGCAGCTTTGCGCCTGGCGGTACTGCGCGGTGTGGATGTGCGCCTGCTGTTGCCGTCCAGGCCCGACCATCGAATCGTCTATGCCGCCTCCAGCCTCTATGCCTTCGAAGCGGTGCGCGCCGGAGTGCGGGTGTTCCGTTACCAACCCGGGTTCCTGCACCAGAAAGTGGTGCTGATCGACAGCGAAATCAGCGCCATCGGCAGCGCCAACCTGGACAACCGTTCGTTCCGGCTGAATTTCGAAGTGATGTTGCTGACCGTCGACCGCGCGTTCGCCGCCGAGGTGGAACAGATGCTCAACGATGACTTTGCCAACGCCCACGAAATCGCCAAAGAAGAAGGCCAGGAGACCCGCCGCCTGCAGCAGGTCGGCATGCGGGTCGCCCGGCTGATTTCACCGATTCTCTAGAGGTAGATATCGTCACGGGTCCATGGCAGTTCATGACTGCCATCGGCGTGGGCCTTCACCGCGAGAATCTGATGCAGGTTGATCCAGCCGCGAGCGAACGCGTAGGCGCAACCAGCCAGGTACAGCCGCCAGATGCGCAGGACTTGTTCCGGTACGAGTCTGGAGGCCGCTTCGAGGTTGTCTTCCAGGCGTTCGCTCCAGTGATCGAGCGTGCGAGCGTAGTGCAGGCGCAAACTCTCGACATCGACGATTTCCAGCCCGGCGTCACTGATCTCCGCTGAGATCATCGACAGGTGCGGCAACTCGCCGTTGGGGAACACATATTTCTCGATGAATTCTCCGGCACCACGTCCCACCGGACGACCGTCAATGTGTTTGGCGGTGATCCCGTGGTTCATCACCAGGCCGCCCTCTTTCACCGCGCCGAACAAGGTCTTGCAGTACTCGGCCAGATTGGCGTGGCCAACGTGTTCGAACATGCCGACGCTGACAACCTTGTCGAAACGGCCATCCTGCGGCAGATCGCGATAGTCGAGCAGTTGCAGTTCGACCAGGTCCTCCAGGCCCTCCGCTTTTACACGTTCCCGGGCCAGGTCCAACTGTTCCTTGCTGAGGGTGATACCGAACACTTTCGCGCCAAATTCTCGCGCCGCAAAACGCGCCAATCCGCCCCATCCGCAACCCACATCCAACAGGTATTCACCGGGCTGCAGGCGCAGCTTGCGGCACAGGTGACGGAACTTGGCTTGCTGGGCCTGTTCGAGGGTTTCGCTGCCCGTCTCGAAGTAAGCGCAGGAATACGCCATGTCGCTGTCGAGCCACAGCTGATAGAACGCGTTGGAAAGGTCGTAGTGGTAGGAAATCGCCTTGGCGTCCATCTCTTTGTCGTGGGCGCTACGAACCGGCTGATTGTCGTCGCTTTCATCCAGCAACGCCTGGCTCCATTCATCGCAGACGCGGATCACATCGCTGATGGAGCCTTCCAGTTCCAGTTTGCCTTCGACATACGCAGCGCCAAGGGCATCCAGGCTTGGATGGGTAAACTGGGTGACCATTTGTGGGTCCTTGACCACAATCGTGACACTGGGTGTCGGCCCCAGATTGAATTCATGGCCATCCCAGAGTCTCAGGCGAAGCGGTAGCTGCAGATTCTGTAAGGCCGGTGGAAGATGCGCGAGCATGGAGAATCCCCCTTGTTTCAGACGTCTAAACAGAGGGTAGACCATCTTTGAAAAATAGCTGGCTATCGAATCAATAGCCGTTTTCAATGAATCGCGATGCCTACACCTGCCGCCGCGAACGCACAAAAATGATGTGCCCTCATCTTCAATGACTACGAACCGGGCGCACAGTTCTAAAAAGTTGAAGCCCCGTGATTACCCGGTTTAGAGCGTTCGCCTTCAGGTTTCGTCCTTGAGCTTGAGCAACGGCTCCTGGAACCGCAGCAAACGACCGGCATTGCCCAACACCAGCAAGGTGCTGAGGTTATGCAGCAACGCCGCAATCATCGCCCCGGCAGCGCCAAGCCAGCCGAACGCGGCGAAGGCTACGATCGCCAGGGTCCAGCCCAGTCCGATGATCACATTGACCTGCAACGTCTGGCGGCACTGACGACTCAGGCGCACGCAGGTGCCGAGGCGGCGCAGGTCACTGCCGATCAGCACGATGTCCGCCGATGCCAGGGCGATGTCTGCACCACCGGCGCCCATGGCCACCCCCACCACACCAGCCTTGAGGGCCAGGGAGTCGTTGATACCATCGCCGACCACCATCGGCCGGAAGCCGCTGTCGATTTCCTTGAGCACGCGGTTCAGTTTGTCTTCGGGCAAGGCTTGCGCTTCGACGTCACTGATCCCGACATCCCGGGCCAGCGTTTGCGCGACGCTGTGCCGGTCACCGGTGAGCAACAACTGACGACCCAACCCCAGATCACGCAACTCACCCAAGGCAAACTGCGCCTCGGGTTTGACGCTGTCAGCCAGCAACAGCCACGCAAGAAACTCCCCGTTGAGCGCCAGCCCGGCAATAGGACCGTCGTGATCGGGAACCGCCGTCGTACTGATGCCCAGTTGCGCGAACAACTCCGGCCGGCCGAGTGCCGCTTCGCCCTGCCCGGTCATCGCCACCACACCGAGGCCCTGGCGTTCACGAATGTCGGAAAGCAGCAGGAAATGCTCCTGGGTCACCAACCCCGCGAGCGCACGGCTGACCGGGTGACTGCTGGCCGAGCCGAGGCTGGCGGCGAGCTTCAGGACATTGCTGCGATCTACCAGCGGACTGTCGATGGATTGCAGGCGCAGGGTGCCGAATGTCAGCGTCCCGGTTTTGTCGACCACCAGCGAGGTCAGGTCCGCCAACTCTTCAAGGAACGCGGAGCTGCGGATCAGAATGCCGTGACGCGCCGCCACTGCCACTCCGGCAATCGCCGTGGCCGGTGCCGACAACACTAACGCACAAGGGCAGGCCGCCACCAACACCGCGAGCATCGCTTGCGCATTGTTGGTGATGAACCAGGTCACAGCGGCCAGCAGCAAGACCAGCACCATATAACTGCCGGCGTAACGCTCCAGCAGACGAGTGATCGGCGGCTTCGAGCGCTCGGCGTTTTGCATCAGGGCGATGACTTTGCCGAGGGTCGACTCATGGCCGGTACGGGTCACTTTGATTCGCAGCAAACCGTCGAGGTTAATTGCGCCACCGAACACCGACATGCCGACGCCCGCCTCCATCGGTACCGACTCGCCGGTAATGGAAGCAGTGTCGAGACTGGCCTGACCGGACAACACCCGGCCATCCGCCGGCACTCGGTCACCGGCTCGCACCTCGACCAGATCGCCAGCTTTGAGTGTGCCGTTGTCGACTTCAATGATGGAGCCGTCCGCCTGAATCTTGCGCGCGTGGCTGCGGGTCAGTTTGCCGAGGGCGTGAATCGCTTCCTGGGAACCGATCACGCTACGCTCTTCCAGCACGTGACCGAAAATCATGATGATCGGCAACAACGCCGCCGTCAGCAGATCCCCGGTGGCCCAGGCACCCAGCATGGCCAGGGCAATCAATTGATCGGTGATGCCGTGCAGGCTCGGATATCGCAAGCTGTACCAGGCCGAGCGCATGACCGGCACGGCAACCAGCAGTGACGCAAAACCCAGCAGCAGCTGACTGACGCCAGTCTGCTCCGGCGCAAGCCAACGCCAGATCAGGCCCAGCGCAAGCAGGCCCAATGCGAGCATGGCCAGGGTCAACTGGCGCGCAGCGCGGCGCTGTTCGGCCGAAGACAGCAGGCTCGGCCCGGCGGCGGTTTGAGCGGTCATTGTGCAGCTCCCTGAATGATCAGGCGGGAATCGTCTTTGGGATCAATCGTCGTGACCGATCCGGCCTGACCGAGAATTTTCGGCATCCGCTCGCGGTAAATCCGCAGCAGCATTTGCGGGTCGGTACCTTGTTGTTGTGCCTTGGCCAGGCTTAACACGGTGGCCGTATCAGCCGACGCCTTGGCCAGTCGTTCACTCGCCTGGGCATGGGCCACTTGCAGCGTACGGTCGGCTTGCTCGTTGGCGGTCTGCGTCAGCTTCTCCGCCTCGGTGCGCGCATTGGCGACAGCCTTATCGGCTTGCTGGCTGGCCGTCAGTACCGCGTTGAAAGCGTTCACCGCAGGACTGGGCAGACTCGATTGCACATCGACCCGCGCCACTTCGATCCCCAAGCCTTGCCCGGTTGCAGTGAGTTCGGCCAGCCGTTGATTGATGCCCTGCACCAGATCACCACGCAAGCGCTCGCGTCTTTCAGCCGCCTGGCTATCGGCGCCGATCAATTCCGGGCGAGCAACCAGGATAGTGTCCAGATCCCGTGCGGCCGTGAGCGCAACCGCACTGCGGGTTACCAGTCGGTCCAGCGCCGGCAACACGTGTTCGCCCTGGAGCACGAACGCATAGGGCTCGGTGACTTTGTAGAAAACCCGCACATCGAGTTGCACCACACCGGCATCACCCGTTAACAGATAGCCGGAGCCTGCGAGGGCATCGCTGATGGGCGTGGCAAAACTGGCCACGCGATCTGCCTGCATCGCGGTACCACTGCGCAACAGACTGTCCACTCGACGCTCGATCACCCGATCTGCCGCTGGCAACAAAATCACCTGCTCGAAGGGTTGAGGCCAGGCCAATAACAGCCCGGCATTCTGAATGCGATCCAGCGCGCCGAAATGCAAAACCACCGCGCGATTTTGCGGATCGATCTGCCGCACATTGGAAAACGCCCACGCCAATGCCGCCAACACCGTTACCGCATACAGGGCAATAAATGCCAAGCGCCCGGCCTGAATCCAGGGGCTACTCAACTCATTTGTTCCACGTGGAACCAAACTCATGGCTGCGATCCGGATTTGTTGTCGAGGCTCGGCGGACCGTCAACCAACACGCGGAATGGTGCGGCGTCGGTGCGCAGAATCAACTTGGTCCCCGGCGTCACCACCGTTCCCAAGGTGTCGAGCGAGCGCAGCAGGTTGTAGAGCTGCGGTGATCCAGCATAGGCACGACCATAAATCTGCGCCGCTTCGACACGCGATTGCGCTTCGATATCTGCCGCTTTCACTGTGGCATCGGCCTGCACGATCCGCGCATCACGTTCGGCGGCGGAACGAATTTGCGCGGCTTCACGCTTGCCGATCGCCGTACGTTCAGTAGCGATGGTTTCACGCTCGGCGCGCATCCGGTCGACAGTCGCGGTGAGCGTCACCGAAGGTAGCGTCAATCGTTCGATACCGACCTGCAACACGCGCACGCCATAAGTGGTGAGCAGCTGCTGATCGATTTGCTTGCGCAGTTGTGCTTCGAAATCGGCGATGCGTACTTGGCTGGCATCGGTATTGACCAGGTTCGCCAAATCAAAACTGCTGGCGGTGGTTTCCAGTGCGGAGCCGACAAAGGTGCGGATCTGCCGCGCAGCTTCATCGGGTTGGTTCTGCACCGCGCGCATGAAACGTTGCACGTTGTCCGAATCACCCTGCACCTGCCAAGCCACGTAGGCCTGAACGATGATGCGTAAACCGTCCCGGGTGCCGACATCCTGCAAACCGCTGGACGTGGTGCGCAACCGCAGATCCACCGGGATCGCCGCCTCGAACGGTGCCGGCCAACGCCAGCCCAGTCCCGGTTCCAGCAAAACTCGCGATGGATTGCCGAAGCGTGTGATCACTGTGGCTTCCCCCGAACGCACCTGCACCAGGCTCGCGGCAGCGACCGCAAACGCCACCAGCAATGCAGCCCAACCCATACGGCGCCATGGAAACGGTCCGGCCTCCTGAGGATCGCCGTGGTGATGATGGTGATGGCCGTGGTGGTGATGCCCGCCATGGCCGTGATCGTGGCCGGCGTGGTCATCGTGATCATGAGTATGGGACTGGCTCAATTGGCAGCTCCTGGCTGAGCGGTTTTACGCGACGGCGCAGGGTCAACCGGCAGCGTGAACGTACGGAGGTCGATGGTCGGCGAATTGCTGCTGCCGCCCAGTCGATGATCGAGAACCAGCAATTTGGCGTTGGCCAAACCCTGGGACAACTGGCTGAAATACTGCTCCAGCACGAAGGCCTGGCCAGCGCTGGCATAGGCTTTTTGCTCGGCGTTGAATTTCAGGTCCGCCGCCTGGGCGCCTGCATTGATCTCTCGGGCGCTGGCCGTCGCCTGATCGCGGGCGATGCTGGCCTGCAACTGCGCCTGGTTGGTGGCCTCGGCAGCGGCGCCGCGTTCACGGGCGATCAAGGCTTGCGCACCTATCTGCGCCGCTTGCACGCCGTGATAGGCGTTGGCTGCACCGGCCGGAGGGTGAATCGCCTCGACCACCGTGGCGAGAATTTCCACGCCACTGTCGAGCTTTCGCAAGTCAGCCTGGACGGCGCGGCCGATTTCTTCGGCCAGCCCTACCCTGTCCTCGCCCAGCAAACCGTCGAGGGTGCGCGAAGCGAAGTCGTGAACCAGGATTCGGCTGGCGGTGCTGCGAATCAACATCGGCACATCGGCACTGTTATAGGTCGCGGCCAACGCCGCCTGATCGGTCAGGCCAATGCGATAGACGAAGCGCACGTCCATGTTGACGATCTGAAAACTCTGCTTGTCGGCTCGGCTGCTGGCAATCACCTGGGATTTGTCGTTCACATGGCTGGCGTCCCACAAACGATTGGCAATTGCCGGGGCCGGGCCTTCGGCGGGGTCGGCCTGAGCGGGGGCCGAGGTTTCGCCAACACTGGTGGCCAACTCGTGAACCACGCCATTTTCGACGCTCAACACCCGGCCCAATGGCCAAGGCAAACCCATATGCAAACCTGGGCCGAACACCTCCACTGGCTTGCCGAATCGCTCGTAGATGCCACGCCCTTGCAGGGCAATTTCGTGAATGCCGGTCAGCGACCAGCCAACCAGCGAAACCACCGCCAACACCGGCAGGAATGCCCGGCGCATATAAGTGAAGGCCCAGATTTGCCGCAGATCGATGCCGAAGCGGTTATGCAATTCGTGCTGCAACGCCAGCAATGGCTGTGGTGGCCAGCGCAGCATGTCAGCGACAACGCTGCGCGCCAGTAGCTCCGGCTCAAGGCGTTCGCGGCGCGGGCTGAACAATGACAACAGCGCACGCAGCAACAGTTCTGCCGCCACCAGCCCCGGCAGCAGCCCGATCAAAACCGCCAGGCGTACGGGCCATACCGACGTTTCATCGGCAAACAACAGACAAAAGGCACCAAGTACCAGGCTGATGATCAGCACACGAATCAATTGCGCCAACGCGGCGGCTTCAGGCCATTGCGCGGTGTTTTCCTGCGCCAGATGTCGCTCCATCACCAACATGCCGAAGGCCAACAGCAAAGAGCACGCCGCCCCGACAGTGGCCGCCAGGCCCAGTGCTGCCGAGGGCAATGCAAGGTTCCAGGCCTGTTCGACGCCCAATACCGCCAATAATGCCCAGCCACCAAGCGAAAGCGTCGGCGCGCCGATTTGCCCGAGCAGGTGCTGCGATTGCCGGCCGATCCGGTCCAGCAAACGTTCATACCATCCCGAAGGCGCGACAGACTCGTCGACAACGACCACGGGCACCACGGGATTCATGGCGCGGGCACGCCACTGGGCTACCCACCAGGCCGATTGCAAACCCGCCATCAACACGACAAACGCCATGCTCAGGTTCAACAGCAACGCTGGCCACAATGTTTGCGACGTAAACAGCCCGGCAAACAACGCCAGCAGCACACCCACCGTCGCAAGTACGCCCGCACCGATGGCGAACTGGCGCAAACGCCGCCCTTGAATGAACGCCTGCTGAAAGCGCGGCAACCCGGCTAACGGCGTTTCATCAACATCGAGATCGACTTGCATACCACTCCAGAGTGTCTTCGCTTACAGGGCAGTTCGTTACGATATAACGAAAATGGTGAAATTTCCGTATTCAGGCGCGCTATCTAAAGATGCCCAACCTGTCGCTTACCTGAAGCCTTGACCGAAATGCGACAGAATGCACATATTACGTTCGTAATTTTATCCAGTGACTACTTTTACCCATCCCTTCCCCTTTCGATCCAGGAGTACATCCATGAGCACTTATGACGTCGTGATACTCGGCGGTGGCCCCGGCGGTTACAACGCGGCGATCCGCGCCGGACAACTGGGTCTGAAGGCGGCCTGCGTGGAAGGACGCGCCACACTCGGCGGCACCTGCCTGAACGTCGGTTGCATGCCATCCAAGGCGTTGCTGCATGCCTCCGAACTGTACGACGCGGCCATGGGTGCGGAATTCGCCAACCTGGGGATCGACGTCAAACCCAGCCTCAATCTCGCCCAGATGATGAAGCAAAAGGATGAAAGCGTTACCGGGCTGACCAAGGGCATCGAGTTTCTTTTCCGCAAGAACAAGGTCGACTGGATCAAGGGCTGGGGCCACATCGACGGGCCGGGCAAAGTCACTGTGACCGACAGCGCCGGCGGCAAGACCGAACTGAGTGCCAGGGACATCATCATTGCCACCGGTTCCGAGCCCACGCCCCTGCCCGGCGTGGACATCGATAACAAACGCATCCTCGACTCCACCGGTGCCCTGGCGCTGACCGAGGTGCCCAAGCATCTGGTGGTGATCGGCGCCGGCGTGATCGGCCTGGAGCTGGGCTCGGTCTGGCGGCGACTGGGAGCGCAGGTGACGGTGGTCGAATTCCTCGACCGGATTTGTCCCGGCGTGGACATCGAAGCCGGCAAAACCCTGCAGCGTTCCCTGAGCAAGCAAGGCTTGAGTTTCAAATTGAGTTCAAAAGTGACCAGCGCCACCACCTCCGCCACCGGCGTGCAACTCAGCGTCGAGCCTGCCGCTGGCGGTGCTGCCGAGTTGCTGGAAGCCGATTACGTGCTGGTGGCCATCGGGCGCCGACCTTATACACAGGGCCTGGGCCTGGAGAACGTCGGCCTCGCGACGGACAAGCGCGGCATGCTCGCCAACAAGGGACATCGAACCGAAGCCGCCGGGATCTGGGTGATTGGCGACGTGACCTCGGGTCCCATGCTCGCGCACAAGGCCGAGGACGAAGCCATGGCTTGCGTCGAGCAAATCGTCGGCAAGGCGGGCGAGGTCAATTACGACCTGATCCCCAGCGTGGTCTACACCAGACCGGAGCTGGCCAGCGTCGGAAAGACCGAAGAGCAGCTCAAGGCTGAAGGTCGGGCGTACAAGGTCGGCAAGTTTCCCTTCACTGCCAACAGCCGGGCGAAGATCAACCACGAAACCGAAGGCTTCGCCAAAGTGCTGGCCGATGAGCGCACGGACGAAGTCCTCGGCGTGCATCTGGTCGGCCCGAGCGTCAGTGAAATGATCGGCGAGTATTGCGTGGCCATGGAATTCAGCGCCTCGGCCGAAGACATCGCCCTGACCTGCCACCCACACCCGACCCGCTCCGAGGCCTTGCGTCAGGCGGCAATGAATGTGGAGGGGATGGCGACGCAGATGTAAGGCCCCGAGGAATTGGGTGACAGATAGATCGCCATCGCGAGCAGGCTCGCTCCYACAGGGTTTGCGCTGTACCTGTRGGAGCGAGCCTGCTCGCGATGCAGGCGACTCGGTCTAAAGCGGCAAATGCTCCAGCGGCAACGCCCCCGGCGCCTTCACCGTATGAATCGCAAAATTGCTGCGGATATCACTCACTCCCGGCAACTTCAACAAGCGCCCGGTGAGAAAGCGGTCATAGGCACGCAAGTCCGGCACCACCACCTGCAGCAGAAAATCCGACTCCCCCGACACCAGAAACGCCGAAATCACCTCGGGCAACGCCGTCACCGCCAGGCGAAAACTTTCGGCTTGTTCGTCGTTATGGCGCTCGACCTTGACCCCGACAAACACCGTCAGCCCCAACCCCACTTCGTCGCGATCCAGATTGGCCTGGTAGCCGCGAATAACCCCCGCCTCTTCAAGCATCCGCACCCGGCGCAAGCAAGGCGATGCCGACAGGCCAATCTCGTCTGCCAGTTGCACATTGCTCAGGCGGCCATCCCGTTGCAGCGCGGCGAGAATCTTGCGGTCGTAGGCGTCGAGTTTCATGGTTTGGCAGATCCCGATGGTTCATGCGAAAAAAGTGGCAGATGATGCCAATACTGAGCCAGACATAAGCTGACAACGCAAGCACCTGCCCCACCCTCCAGCCCTAGACTGGCACGACCGAATCGACAACGAATGGGGTGCAACATGCAAGGGCTCTGGCTGTTTTTCATGGCGCTGGCGGTGGTCTATCTGTTGCCGGGGCCTGACATGATCCTGCTGTTGCAGACCGGTGCCCGCCAGGGCAAAGGCGCCGCGCTGGCCACCGCCGTGGGCCTGGGCATCGCCCGGGGTTGTCATGTGGCATTGGCGGCACTGGGGCTGGCAGCACTGTTCAAGGCTGCGCCCTGGACCTTCGATGTGGTGCGCCTGGCAGGCGCCGCGTACTTGCTGTGGATCGGCATTCAGTGCCTGCGAACCACGATGCTGCCGAGCTTGACCAGCACTGACACAACCGGCGAAAAACCGCGCTGGGGCGCAGCCATTCGACGCGGACTGTTGACCAACCTGCTCAACCCCAAGGCACTGTTGTTCTGCTCGGTGCTGCTACCGCAATTCATCAACCCACAGGCCGGGCCGGTGCTCGGGCAATTTGCGGCATTAGGCGTGGTGCTGGTCGGTGTCGGTTTGCTGTTCGACAGCGCTTACGCCCTGGTCGGCGCGGCACTCGGCCGTTGGCTGCAACGCAGCCCCTCAGCCCAGCGCCTGCAACAATGGTTGTTCGGCAGCCTGTTGATCGGTTTCGCCGTGCGGCTGACCTTTGTGCAACAGGCTTGAACCTTACTGCGCCTTGCGGCGGCGACGCTTGAACATCAACAGCGCGGCTGCCGCGAACGCCACTACGCTACCGATCTGTAACGGCGTCTTGTACGGTCGCAAGGCCGAACGCGCCGCGTCGGTGACTTGGGTCACGTAGCGTTTGTCGGCGTTCTCGAAGTCGGGGTACGGGCACTGGTGGCCGAAATCGGCGGCCCATTCCACGTAAGGCCCTTCTTTGACATAACGCTGATAAATCGCACTTTGCTCCTCGAGGCTGCTGTTCCACCCAGACGCCTCGCACAGCACCGCCGCAAACGCCTGGCTGGTATGAGGCAAGTTATCCGCCGCCTTGCTTGCCAGCGCGGTGGCCACGAAGCGATAGTGGTAACGCTGATCTGGCTGGGCAGCGCTGGCCTGCTGGCGCTTCACTTCGTCCTCGGCCACCAACGGACCGACCTTGAGCTCGTCGTTTGCCAGGGTGAAGTTACCGCCGAAGGTGGCGTAATCCGGCGCCATTTCGTAGCCCAGGATGTCCATGCCCCACTCGCGGGCCGTCCAGGCCGCATTGAACAGCGCAGCGGCGCGACGGGTCGGCCACCAGGCTGAATCAGCCGCCAGACGTTGCTCGCCATACAATCTCGCCTTGTGCCGCAAGCCGTCATTGTCAAAGTACGCCGGTGCTTGCTCGTAATGCCCCTCGCGCAACAAACGCCGCCCCAGCAGATTGCGCAGGCTCGCCGCCACCGGCAAGGGCACGTAGTTGTCGCGGTCCTGCTGGCTAAGCGGCGGCGGGGCCGGCACTTGTGTGTCGACGTAGTGCTTGAGTTCTTCAAGGGTCAACACACGCTCGGCAACGGTGGCGGCATCGAACCAGTAAATGCTTTGGCTGCGATACAGCTGATCGAAGGCTTGCAGGTAATCCCCGCGTTGCAGGGCCAGGATCGCACTTTCACCCTCGACCCGGCACTTGGGCTGAAGTGTTTCGTAATCGTAGTCCGGGGTCCGTCGCTCGCCCCAGGATTCGTTCTGCGGGAAGGCCTGGGCCGCTTTGGCGTAGGCTGCGGCGGCCGCGATTTTATCGCCCTCGCGCACCGCCAGTTTTGCCCGCAGCCACCACGCCAACCCGCCATCGCCGGCATGTTCGAGGAAGGCCTTGGCGCTGGCGTAATCGCCCTGTTGATAATTCATCGCCGCCAGGCGGTCGGCGTTTTCGAGACTGCCACGGGTGCTGTTTTGCAGCAGTTTGATCATTTTTTGTTCGTTGGCCGGTTGATCGCCGAACGACCAACCCAACCGGCTGATCAGCGACGCGGTCACCAACTGCTGCACGGGCTGCCCCTTGAGCAACTCGGCCACTTGATCCTCCGGCAGCGTCATCAGGTCCGCCATCAACAGCTTCAACGAGGTGTAGCCCACCGCGGAACCGTGCAGATTTTGCGTGGCGTACAGCTCGATGGCGCGGTTCCAGTCACCGGCAGTGCGCACCACCCGGGCTTCTTCGCCGAGGCTAGCGACACCCAGTTCCAGTGGATCGCTGAAGCCGTCGATGCTCAGTTGCCGGGTTTGCTCAAAGGCCTTGCGCGATTGTTCGAGCAAATCCGGGGCCGCATCGGCTTCGACGCTCATGGCGAACAACGCGCGCCCCAACGAGTAAGCCGCCCAGGTGCTGCGCGAAGCCCGTTGTTCTGCGGGCAGGGCCAGCACTCTCTTGAAATAGCCGGCGGCCAAGGCCGTATCCCCCGCGCCAAATGCCACAGCGCCGGCCAGGTACAACCTGAGCTCAGGCGGCAGTTGCGCCCCTTGGGTTTCAACCTGACGGGCATCGGTCAGGCTGCGCAGGTGTTTCACCAACACTTGTTGCTCAGCGGAAAGTCCCACCTGCTCGGCCTGATCCCGCAGCGCAACAGGGCCAGTCTCATCCGCGTAGTTGGCGCCAGCGGTGACGTTCTTCAACCCGTTGATGGTGTGGCCGAGGCGGCTGATTTCAAAGCTGAAGTTGCCTTCCGGCAGTTCCGCCAGCGACTGGCCACGGTTATCCAGCAGGCGCATGGGGAAGTCCGGGCCGCAGGCCAGCGCCGAACCCAGTGGCAGGCTGAGGCTCAGGCAAAGCAAATGACGCGGCCAGTTACGGGTGAACATTCGAACCTCCTTGATCAATGTGTGCGCAGCGAGCCCAACCAATGGCACGCTGTCCGCCGGCCGGTATTCGACCGTCGCGCAGGCGGGTGAAGGTAAGCAGATCCGGGCTCTGTTGCAACGCGTAACCGGCCAGGGCATCGGCCCCCTCACAATCACTGACCGCCAGGGTCAGACGTTCGGGCCAGGCGCGATCGAGATTGCCCTGGTTGCTAATGCCGATGTCATAGAGGTCATTGTCGGCCGAGAGCTGCAGTTTCAATTGACTGTCGAGGGCGTCACCACGCGCCACGGCGCGCAAAGTGATCAAGCTCCAGGCCCGACGGTCGTTGGCCAATGGCAGGCGAAACCAGATCAGGCCCACCATATGTTTCGGCGGATCGGCACGCAACTCGGTGCCGAGGGTGCGCAATGACTGCGGATCGGCAAGTAATTCACGGCGCAGGCCTTCACGCTCCACCGTCACTTCACTTTCCACAACAGGTGCGCCGCCCACCGACGGCAGCAACGCCACGCCATAAGCCGGCAGCGCCAGAAAGAAAGGTTTTGTTGTGATGCGGCTCCAGGCCTTCGCCCATTGCCGCGCCTGATCGGCATCAAACAAGCCGCGACGCGGATCGCTCACCGCGTGCACCTGCAACACGCTGCTGTCGACTGTGGATAACAGCGCCGGCAGTTCACGACTGTCGAGCCAGGACGGCAACGCCGTGATGCTCAGCGGCAGCGAAGTCGGCAATGCTTCGCGCAAATGCACGAGAAACTCGCGGTACGCCGGTAGCCGGGCATTACCGGCATCGTGGTCGATTTCCACGCCGGTGAGGTTCAACCCCTGTCCCTGCCAATCGCTGATCACCTGGCGGATCTGCGCAGTGACTTCCTCCTGATCCAGTGCCTTGAGCTGCCCATCCAGGCGAACCACCGCAATCACCGGCCGGCCATCACGCTTGAGCAGTGCCGGGTCAATTCGGGCCCGACTCCAGCCCGCGTTGGGGAAAGCCTGCAAGGCCAGCACTCGCAACGTCGAAAAATCGGCGCGGCTGTCCCTGAGGGCAGCGTCGTGGGCCGGCGTCCACTGCCGCTGCCAGACGTAAAGCTGTTGATCCAGCGGCGGTGCATCCTGTCTTTCGCATCCGGTGGTGAGCGCCAGCGCCATCAGCAAGACCATCGAGCGAGTGGAAAAAACCATTGAAACGCCTGTTCTTGAAATGCAGAAAGGGCTTCTGCGGCCCTTTTTCGTTCTGCCCACTACCCTACCCAGCCATCGACCGGCGGGCAATGTTGGCCTGCAATGATCTTTAGATATCGAGCACCAACGGCTGCGCCCCCTGCGCCGGAATCGCACAGCAAATCAGCACTTGTCCGTCATCCGGCACCTCCGCGGGCGGCAGTGGATAATGTACCTGTCCGCTGATCAAGCGCGTCTTGCAGGTGCCACAGGAGCCGCCTCGGCAACTGAATTCCGGGCGCAGGCCACGGCTTTCCGCCAACTCCAGCAAGCTGCCGCCCTCTGGCTGCCAGCGCGCTTCCTTGGCCGAGCGCTGGAACACCACGGGCACCGACGTGGTGGCGGCTGGCGGTTGCTCGATGACCACCGCATCGGGGTCCGGTCGCCGGCGCAAGGTGGACGGGCCGAAGGTTTCGGCGTGAATCCGCGAATCGCGAATGTTCAATTCGCGCAAGCCGTCGTACAACGCCTGGGTAAAACTCCCGGGACCACAGACGACAAAATCCAGCTGATCGTAGTCCTCGACTGTCAGCAGATCCTTGAGCAGCGCGACATCGATCCGTCCACTGAGGTCGAAGTCCTCTCCTTGCATCGCCTCGGGTTCCGGTTGGCTGAGCAAACGCACCACCCGCACCGCGTCACCGGCGTCTTCGAGCAAGCGATCCAGTTCGCGGCGAAACGGCTGGTCACCCAGCGTACGCGAACTCTGGATAAACCATGTCGGGCGGATACGGCGGGTACGCAAGCCCTGGTAAACCACCTCCCGCAGCATCGACAACAGCGGCGTGATGCCCACCCCGGCCGCCAGCAACACCAATGGCCGACGCTCATGGGGTGCCACGGTGAAATGCCCTTGCGGCGCCCGCGCCTCCAATACATCGCCAACACGAATCTGCTCGTGCAAATGCGTAGACACCCGCCCGTCACGCTTCACGCTGATGCGGAAAAAATCATCGGACGGCGCGCTCGATAAACTGTACGTGCGGATGTGCACTTCACCGTCGATATTGAAACGCAGAGGCAAATGCTGCCCGGCCTGGAACAGTGGCAACCCGGCTCCGTCAGCGGGCTCCAGGTAAATCGAGCGAATGCTGTGGCTTTGCGCTTCAATCCGCGCCACCCGCAACGGCCGCCATTGATCGCCCAGGGCCTTGGCCTGCAAACGCGCCTTGGCCTGCTCCCAGGTGCCAGTGAGCAAACTGGTGGGTGAAACACCGTCGAAACGCCAGCGCAGCGCCAGAGCGGCGGGGCGACGTACCACCTGCTCGACATCGATTGTCCACAGGCGCTCGGCTCCCTGGAACGCCTCGACCTGAGGGCCCTCCAGGATGATTTCAGTGCGTCCGCTGAGCTGCAGCAAATCACCGCTATTGAAATCGATGAACAGCAATCCGGCCCGGGGGTTGAGCAGCAGGTTGCCCAAGGTGTTGAAATGCAGGTTGCCGGCGAAGTCCGGAATGGTCAGGCGATTGCCTTCCACCCGTACGAAACCGCTCTGCCCGCCACGGTGAGACACATCCACCGAACGTTCACCGTCGACCTCCACATAACTGGCAACGAAGAACGTGTCTGCCTCGGCGATCATGGCTTTGGCCGCGTCATCCAGTTCGTTGAAATGCTGGGCGGCACGCGTCGAAGGATCGGTCAGCGGCACCGAGCGAAACTGGCGCAACTGAATGTACTGCGGGCAATTGCCGAAGGACTGGTCTACCGTCACCGCGAATCCACCCGCAGTCATGGCGCGGACATGGCCATTGATGCGGTTGCGACGGCGAGTGTGCAGCTCGATACCCAACAGGCCAATGGCCGAGCCGTCGCTCATCTGCGCAGGATCGTCAACGGCAGGCAGGCCGCGAAATTGCAGCAAGCCAGGTTCAGGCGAGTAGGCGAAACCAGGCTCACCTTCAAGGATGCTGGCCCAGGGATGACCGTCGGCATCCACCGCCCCGTACAGCATGAACGGCAATTGCTGATAGAACGTGCGGTGCTGGTCCGGCATCTCGCTGCGAATCACCTTACGACCGAACACCTCCATTCGTTCGGCAACGCCCACGTGCGCCTGCAATTGTTTTTCGCCGGCATGCCAGGGTGAACGGTCCATACGGTTTCTCCCGTGCGCCATTGGCGCAGAACGGGGCGGCCCGGCAATACCGGGCCACCAGTATCAGGCGGTTTTTTGCAGACCGGCAACGGTGCGCGGCATGCCGACAAAACCCGGCAAGGCTTCGATGCGGGCCAGCCAGGCTCGAATGTTGGCGTACTCGTCCAGCGACACATTGCCCTCAGGCGCATGGGCGATGTAGCTGTAGGCGGCGACGTCGGCAATCGTCGGTTCAGTGCCGGCCAGATACAGCGTATTGGCCAGTTCGTGATCGATCACTTTGAGCACGGTATGGGCGTAGGCAATCACTTCTGCAGCGTTGTAAGGCGCGCCAAACACAGTGATCAATCTTGCCCGGGCAGGACCGAAGGCAATCGGGCCGGCAGCCACCGACAACCAGCGCTGGACCTTGGCCGCACCCTCCGGATCAGCCGGCAGCCAGCGACCGTTGCCGTACTTTTGCGCCAGATACACCAGAATCGCGTTGGAGTCGGCCAACACCACGCCCTGGTCATCAATCACCGGCACTTGGCCGAATGCATTGAGCGCCAGGAACGCCGGTTGCTTGTGTTCGCCCTTGGCGAGGTCAACGAAGATCAGTTCGGTCGGCAATTTCAGCAGGGACAGCATCAACTCGACACGGTGCGCATGGCCGGAACGCGGGAAGTTGTAGAGTTTGATCGCTTGCATGGTCGACACCTCGGGTCAGTGGTGCTGCTCAGGAAGACCAGCGCCGATGGGTCGTATCTTCCACCTACAACCAAAACAACAGAATCACCAGCAAACGCAATCCATTATTTCAGTGGGTGAAATAACTCAACGCGCGAGCGCCGGATGCTCGCGCAGGGTCTTCACCGCGAAATCAACAAAACTGCGCACCCGGGCCGGCGCTTTGCGTCCGCCCTGATAGACCACATGGATGGGCAACGGCGGCAGTTCGAAGTCGGCCAGAATGATTTCCAGCTCTCCGGCAGCCACCTTGCTCGCGACTTGATAAGACAGTACCCGCGTGAAGCCCAACCCCAGACAGGCTGCCGTGATGGCCGCCTGATTCGCTGTCACCACCAGTCGTGGTTCAGCCCGGACACTCAAGGTTTCGCCGTCTTCAATGAATGGCCAACTCCTGAGTTGGCCGATAGCAGAGGTCGCGATAATCGGCGCCAGAGCCAGTTCCTGTGGATGCCTGGGCCGACCATGGCTGGCCAGAAACTGTGGCGATGCGCAGATCACCCGCCGCACCTCACCCACGCGGATCGCATGTTGATTGCTGTCAGGAAGTTCGCCGATGCGGATGGCCACATCGACGCCCTCCTCGACCACGCTCACTACCCGGTCCACCAGCAGCGCGTTGATGCAGACTTCGGGGAATTGCGTCAGGTAGCTCACCATCAGCGGCGTGACAAACAGCTCGCCGAACAAAACCGGAGCGGTGATGGTCAGTTGCCCACGAGGATGGATATGGCTGCCCGCTGCCGAATCCTCGGCTTCCTGCACCTCGGCGAGAATTCTCCGACAGTCCTCCAGATATCGCTGACCGGCCTCGCTCAAATACACGCTGCGCGTGGTACGTGTGAGCAGTTGCGTGCCAATACGCTGCTCCAGCGCCGCCACCGCTCGGGTGACGCTGGCCGCCGACAGCCCCAAACGCCGCGCCGCCGCCGAAAAACCCTGTTCCTGGGCGACGGCAGCGAAGACCTGCATTTCCTGGAAACGGTCCATGGGCATGTCCTTATTTCAGATAGATAAATCGTAATAAAAGGCCGGGATGTTAAACGCAAGTGCTCAATAACAAAGTTGGGCGTCCGACCATCAAGTAAATCAATGGGCTACTGCACTCTAGCGCCTGCGCTGTAAAAACCAAGCGTGGCACAAACCTCAAAGAGCAGGCCGGGGGATTATTGATAATTAATGAGGGTTATTTTCTTGCGACAGGTGCGACTGTTCGCAATTATCCGGACCCACCCGCTGCAACGGCTAATGCCTGACAGGGAAAAAGAGCCACTGGCTCGGCTCCCAACCCGTTTCCAGGCATGGGCTCGTCAGCGGACGATATCCACAGCGGCAGAATTCCAGCCTGCATAAACAGGCGGAATATACGACTGCTCCTATACTACAAGCCACCCTGTTACCTATTGAGTATTAGTAGGTACCTCGTTGAAATCTTCCCTACGTGAAATAAGGCGTTAGTTGTTAACGCTTGGACGCCTGTCCATCGATCTTGCTTCCAAGAGTCACTGAGTAGGGAAGAGTGAACTTCAACTAGCTGGCTAACCTGGTGACACCGCAAGGAGTTCGAGAATGTTGCGCACAAACATTTCCGCAAGAGCACTGTCCGGTGGTTTGCTCGATGTACTGATACGCGCCGGGCTGATTACCGTGCTGGTGCTGTTCTGCTTTCAGATCTTCCACCCGTTCCTCAACCTCATGCTCTGGGCGCTAATTCTGGCCATCACCCTGTATCCGCTGCATGCGCTCATCAAGCGCAAGCTGGTCAACAAGGACGGTCGTGCCGCCACCCTGATCGTGGTGGTCTCCCTGGCCTTGCTGATGGTGCCGATCTACCTGCTGGGCACCTCGATCAGTGAATCGATCCAGGGCACTCTGGCGATCCTCAAGTCCGATACGATGCAGATTCCGCTACCCAGCGAAAAAATCGCTTCCCTGCCGCTCATTGGCAAGCCGCTCTACGGCTACTGGATGCAAGCCGCCACCGACATGAGCAGCGTGCTGATGAAGGTGATGCCCTATATCAAGTCCGTCGGGCTGACCTTGTTGGGCAAAATGGCCGACGTTGGCGTGGGCTTTCTGTTGTTCATCGGCGCCCTGATCATTGCCGGCGTGCTCATGGCCTATGGCGAAAACGGCGAAAGAAGCGCCCTGGCCATCACCTCGCGTCTTTCCGGACCAGAGCGTGGCCCTCGCATTACCGAACTCTGCACTGCAACCATCCGCGCGGTCGCCCAGGGCGTGGTGGGTATCGCGTTCATTCAGATGTTGCTGGTCGGCGTGGGCTTCGTGCTCATGGGCGTCCCCGGTGCCGGGCTGCTGGCCATGGTGGCGCTGTTGATGGGGATCATGCAATTGCCGGTGCTGCTGGTGACCCTTCCGGTGATCGCTTATGTCTTCGCCACCGAAGGGACCAGCCTGGCCACCATCGTGTTTGGCATCTACAGCCTGATTGCCGGAATGGCCGATAACGTCCTCAAGCCATTGATGTTGGGTCGCGGCGTCGATGTGCCGATGCCGGTAATTCTGATTGGCGCCCTGGGCGGCATGGTGAGCGGCGGCTTCATCGGTTTGTTCATCGGACCGGTTGCGCTGGCGGTGGGCTACCAACTGTTCTGGCAATGGGTCCAGGACCAACCGTCTGCCGAGGTAATGAACGAGACACCCGAGATCGAGGCGTTGAACGAGACACCGAAGATAGAGGCAATGAACGATCAGCGTCCTGTCTGAGGAGTTTGCGCTTGATGCCACGCCCTGCTCGCATCAGCCGGCTTCTGCTCTGTGGCACCGTCGTTCTGGGGGGCTGTGTGCAACTGGGCCCGGATTTCCAGTCGCCGGCCCAGCCCTGGGTCGACCACTGGAACAGCCCGGCCCTGGAGATCGCCGGCCAACAACACGCACAACCTGACAGCCGCCAATGGTGGCKCGTTTTCAACGACCCGGTGCTGGACCATTTGATGGCCGAAGCCGATGCCCACAACGCCGACCTGCAGGTCGCTGGCCTGCGGGTCATGGAATCCCGCGCACAATTGGGCATCGCTCTGGCCGGCCGCTACCCGCAATTGCAACAGGCCAGCGCCGACAGCCTGTACCTGAACCGTAAGCAATCGGGCGGCAGCAACCCCCAGGACACGCATTTCTGGCAACACAGCGTCGGCTTCGATATCGGCTGGGAGCTGGACTTCTGGGGGCGTTTCAGCCGTGCCATCGAGTCGGCCGACGCGTCCTGGTTTGCCGCCCAGGCCAACTATGAAAATGCCTTGGTGCTGTTGCACGCGCAACTGGCGCAAAACTACTACGCCTTGCGCACCGCCGAGGCGCGCCTGCAAATCGCCCGCAGTAACGCCAAATTGCAAAAGCGCAGCTACGAGATCACCGAGCGCCTGTTCAACAGCGGGGCCGAAGCCGAACTCGACCTGCAACAAGCCAAGACCCAGTACCTGGGCACCCTGAGTACCATCCCGGATTTCGAGAGCCAGGTGGCGAGCTTGCGCAATGCGCTGTCCACCCTGATCGGCCAGCCACCCGGCTCGATCCCTGACCTGGATCGCAACACCGGAGTGGTGCCACTGCTCGATACCGCGGTCTTGCAGGATGTGCCTGCCAACCTGCTGGTGCGGCGCCCCGATGTTCGCGCTGCCGAGCTGCAAGTGGCGGCGCAGTCGGCGTTGATCGGTGTGGCCGAGACCGACCTGTACCCCTCCATCAGTCTGCTGGGCAGCATCGTCTGGTCCGCCAGCTCGCTCAACGCTGCGCCCAATACCCTCGATATGGTGGCCGGCCCCAGCCTGCGCTGGGACATCTTCGACCATGGCCGGATCACCAACAACGTCCGCGTGCAGGATGCACGCTTGCAGCAGCTGATCGTTATCTACCAGGACAGCGTGCGCCAGGCGGCGCGCGAGGCTGACGATGCCGCTACCGGCTTGATCAAAGCGCTGGAGCGCGACCAGATCCTCAGCGAAGCCTCGGTAGCCGCTGAACGTTCGGTGACCCTGGCCAATGCCCAATACCGCGAAGGCTATTCGGATTTCCAGCGCGTACTGGATGCCCAGCGCGCCCTGTTTGCCCAACAGGATATCTACCTGGTCAACCGTGGCACCGCGGTCAACAGCTTGATCGCCCTCTACAAGGCTTTGGGCGGAGGTTGGTACAGCGACCAGCCGATGATCGACCCGGCCACCCGCAAACAGATGCAACAACGGACCGACTGGGGCGATCTGCTCGACGAACCGAAGGAAAGTGCCCATGACTGACAGCCAACAACCGGTCGACGAGAAAGCCCCGGCACCTGCCGCCGACCCTGCGAAAAAAGCGATCAACTGGGTGGTGCTGCTGATCATCCTGAGCCTGGTCTGGTACCTGATGGCCGACCGTTACACGCCCTACACGCAACAGGCACGGGTACAGGCCTTCGTTGTGCCGGTGGCGGCTGAGGTATCCGGCCGGGTGACCAAGGTGCATGTACGCAACAATCAGGACGTCAAGGCCGGCGAGTTGCTGTTTGAAGTCAATCCAGAGCAGTACCAGATTGCCGTCGATCGCGCCCGCGCCGACCTTGAATCGACCCGTCGCCAGGTGGGCGCCAACACCGCCGGCGTCGACTCCAAGCAAGCGTCCCTGCGCGCGTCCCAGGCCAACGAGCTCAAGGCACGCCAAGACATCCAGCGGCTTGAACGCCTGTACCGCGAAGACCCGGGCACCATCTCGCTACGACGCCTGGAGATATCCCGTGCCACCCTGGAAGAGTCCATCAGCCAGGTCGCCGCGGCCAAGGCCGAAGTGCAACGAGCACGGGAACAACAGGGCGGTAACGAAGACGAAAACGCCCAGTTGCTCAGCGCCGCCAGCAACCGTGAAAAAGCCGAGCTGGACTTGAGCAATACCAAGGTCCACGCGCGCTCGGCCGGTCTGATCACCGATTTGCGCACCGATGTCGGCCAGTTTGCCGCTGCCGGTGCGCCGGTGATGACCCTGATCGCCATCCACGATGTGTGGATCAKCGCCGACATGACGGAAAACAATCTGGGAAGCGTCCAGCCCGGGACGCCGGTGTCCATCGTCCTCGACGCCCTGCCGGGGGAGATTTTCAAAGGTCATGTGCGCAGCGTCGGCTATGGCGTCGATATCGGCCAGACCACCCAGCCGGGCAGCCTGCCGAAAGTGGAGAACAGCCGCGATTGGCTACGTCCTGCCCAGCGCTTTCCAGTCATCATCGAGTTCGAGCCTGGTGAGTTGACCAGCCCGCAGGGCATCCGCTCCGGTGGGCAAGCAGAAGTCATGGCGTTCCCGAGTGAAGGTAACCCGCTGAATATACTGGGTCGCCTGTTCCTGCGCCTGATGAGCTGGATGTCCTATGCGTATTGAGCGCCCGGCCCGGGTCCAGCGCGCCCTGCGTTTGGGCTTCGGTACGGCGCTGTGCCTGGCGGCGAGCTTTGGTCTGGCCCTGCCCATCCCGTTCCTCGCGCCGATGCTGGCGCTGATGATGCTGGCAGCGATGAACCGACCGTTACCGTTCAAGGCCAGCCTGGGTCTGATCCTGATCCTGATGTTGACCACCGGGACCGGCCTGCTGTTGATTCCCCTGCTGCGTTACTACCCGTTCAGTGGTGTGCTGCTGGTCGGACTGTGCCTGTTCATGGCCTTCGGGTATGGCCTGCGCGGCGGCAACCCGCTGGTGGCGACTTTCCTGGTGGTGGGCCTGACCTTGATCAGTTCGGCCGGAACCGCTGAATTCGCCCTGGCGCTAGAAGTGATCGTGGCCTTGGTCAAGGGGCTGTTCCTGGCCGTCACGACGCTGACCATCAGCCATTGGCTGTTTCCCGACCCCGCCAGCGCCCCCGCGGCCAAGCCCGGCCCGAGCCTTACTCCCACCGAAAGCGGTTGGCTGGCGCTACGTGCCACGCTGGTGGTGCTGCCGACTTTCCTGCTGGCCATGATCGACCCGGCCAGCTACCTGCCGATCATCATGAAAGCCGTCAGCCTCGGCCAACAAAGCTGCGCGACCAGCGCCCGCACCGCCGGCCAGGAGTTACTCGGCTCTACCCTGCTCGGTGGCTTGATGGCGATTCTTTTCTGGTGCGCGCTGAGCCTGTTCGTCAACCTGTGGATGTTCTTTCTGTGGATGTTGCTGTTCGGATTGCTGGTGGCCAGAAAGCTCTACGGCCTGGCCCGGACCCGACAACCACCGAGTTTCTGGCTCAACAGCCTGGCGACCCTGATCATTCTGCTTGGCCAATCGGTACAGGACAGTGCCGCGGGCAAGGATGTCTACACCGCTTTCGCCATCCGCATGGGCCTGTTCATTCTGGTGACTTTGTACGCCTGTGTGATGGTCCATTTGTTGGATACGCGTCGGCAACGTCGCCATGTCGCCAAGCCGACACCTGAAGAGGGTCCCGGTTGATCACACGGTACGAACCAGGAAAGCGTCTTGAATATGTTAGAAAAGCCCCCCTCACATTCCTCGGGCCCATCCAGTTACTGTAAGAAAACTCTCTGGTCAGTGAAGGCTGCATCCGTAAATAAAAGATTCTTGAACATCCTGCTTGTGCAGTCGCCCCTATCTGAATCAAAGATACATTCATGAATGGAAATTTTTCAGGTATTACTTGGGG
Organism: Pseudomonas sp. P4_C3; assembly: GCF_056402075.1. NCBI lineage: Bacteria > Pseudomonadati > Pseudomonadota > Gammaproteobacteria > Pseudomonadales > Pseudomonadaceae > Pseudomonas > Pseudomonas sp. P4_C3. The sequence continues at coordinate 1,541 of NZ_JBFUIC010000002.1, read as the reverse complement.
TCTTCCCGATATCGACCGGCGCCTGCTGAAACTGCAATTCAGCTTTTTGCTGATCACTCTGGGTGGACGGTGCAATCAACTGGCGGTGGCCTGGTGGGCCCTGCAGGTAACAGTCTCTGCCACCTACTTCGCCAACATGATTGCCTGTTCGATCGCGGCGGAAGTGTTAGCCAAACCCTTGCTGGGATGGCTGGGCGACAAGTACAACAAAATCCTGATCATCAAACTGACCTCATGGATCAGCCTGCTGACAGCGTTATTGATGGCGGTGCTGTCCGCCACGGAGGCTTTCAACCCTTGGGCGGTTGGCGTGCTGATGATGCTCAGCAGTGCGATCGTCGGCGTTCGCGACCCTCTCCAGGCGTCGATCATTCCTTTGTTTGCAGACGACGATAAAGTCTCCTTGGCCCTTCGGACCAAAAGTGTGATGTCGTCCTTATCTATTCTTCTGGGGCCGGTACTTGCCAGCGGGTTGATTTACGGGTTCGGCATCACATTCGCCCTTGCCACCGATTTTTTTGCAATTCTCATCGCCGGCGCATTGATCGCAACCATCCCGAACTACATCGGTGCGGCTGACGAATACGAAAAAACACCACGTGCCAGTGGCTTCAGAATGATCTATTCCGGCTTCAAAGTGGTTTATGGCGTGAAAGTCGAATTTTACCTGGCGATTATTTCGATGCTGATCAACTTCGCCCTGTTTCCGTTTTTCACTATCCTGATCCCGCTGTATGTAAAGGACGTCATCCAGTATCCAGTCACTTACATCGGTCTTCTGGATTCGTGCTTCGGGCTGGGCATTTTGGCAGGTAGTTACAGAATCATCGGATGGTTATCCACCCGGTTACCACGTGACATGTGCGTGTCCGCAGGTTTTGCGCTACTGGGAAGCAACCTCGTGGTGGTTGGGACTGTTTCATCGTCGTTCTTCATACCCGTAGCCTTTTTCTGCGGAGGCGTCGGCTTGATGTTAATCAACATTCCCACCTCTGCCGTGAGGTTGTTGGCGACGCCAAAGCTCCATCGCAACAGGGTTTTCGCCATAGTTTCATTTCTGTCTGCGGCGGCCAGCCCCTTGGGCAGTTTCGCGATGCCCTCCCTGATCGTTTATCCAGGAGTCGAATTGACAATCACGCTGCTGGGCGTATTGGTTCTACTCTTGTCTTTGCTGGTCTTTCTGGTACCCGATTTCACGACTTTCATGCGTTCCCGGGATACGCAGCTCAATGATGCCTATCGGGTCAAATACCCTAAAGCGTTTACGCAGTGACGTGCCTCGACGTACGGCAGCAAAAAGTCCTAGGAAAATATCAGAGCTGTGAATAAGTCTGAGTACCAATACCAGACTAATTCCCTGGCAAGATCACAGACAAAATTGGACATACAGTGGAGGAATAAAAAAAGCCCCTGAAATCAGGGGCTTTTGGCATTTTTCAAAATCTATTATTTGGCGTCAGAATGTTTTGTCTGTTGTCAAAATCTATTGTCTGAAACCAGGTTTCTTTCATCTGTGGATAACTTATTCCACAGTGACCGAC